>NZ_JBHVWC010000062.1:0-66954 GCF_042882445.1 Kitasatospora sp. NPDC058218
CCGGCGGCGCCCCCGCGCCCCCCCCCCCCGCCGCGGGGGGGGGGGGCCGGCCCGGCGCCCCCCCGGGGGGGCCCGCCCCCCCGGGCGACTTCGCATGCGGCGTCGGGGCCGGTTCGGGGCGGAATATTCCACCGGCACGGGTATTCCGGGGGACCGCCGACGTGGTCGAACTGAGGGGCGAGCAATTCGAGCCCGATCGCGCTCCGGGTCATTACGTTCCGTACATGGAGAGTTGCGGACGTGATAGAATCCGACCCGGTGCATGTGAATGCGCGCAAAGTCGATCAGGCCGGGGGCGGCGGCCCCGGCAGGTTTCTCCGACAGCTTTCCCGGGGTGGCGATCCAGGCCGATCCGGACCGGGCACGATCCACCCCGGCACATGTTCCGCCGGGCATGATCCCGCCGGGCCGGGTGACGGCTTGCGGAATCGGCGCCTCCATTGTCGCCCTGCGGCATGTCTCCGTGCGTTTCACCCGTCGCTCACCACATTTCCGGAGCGCTCCCATGGCCAAGCAGAATCGTGCCGTCCGCACACGGCAGGAACTGATCCGTTCTGCCGCAGAGACCTTCGCCCGATCCGGCTTCGCGGAATCCTCCATTACGCAGATCTGCGTCCGGGCCGGTCTCAGCCACGGCGCGCTGCACTTCCACTTCGGGAACAAGCGAGCACTCGGGGAGGCGGTCGAATCCGCCGCCGCGGAAACCCTGCTGCACATCACCGGCAACATTCCGCTGCGGCACCCCGCACCGCTCCAGCTCCTCGTCGACACCTCGCACACGCTGGCCCAGCGGCTGTCCTGCGACGCGGTGCTGCGGGCGGGATTCTGCCTCGGCAGTGACGCGACCTGGCCGGGCGGCGCGAATCTGTGGCAGCAGTGGCAGGACTGGGTCCAGCTGATGCTGACCGTCGCCAGGGCCCAGGGCAGTCTGGCCGCCGACATCGTGCTCGACGACGCGGTGGCCGCCATCACGGCCGTCATCGCGGGTCTGGAGGTGCTGGGGCGGCGGGATCCGCACTGGCACTCGCGCCAGGCGGTCACGCCGTTCTGGCGGCTGATGCTGCCGCAGCTCGCGGCGGCCGAGGTGCGGGCGGGGATCGCCCCGGAGGGCAGCTGCACGGGGCCCCCGGGGGGCCGGCCACCGGCCGCGGCCGGGGCCGAGGACGGCGGCCGGAGGGCGTCGCAGCCCTGTGACGCCCTGTCGTGCTGCTGACGTCCGGTACGGCGACGCGGCCTCGCGCCGCCGTACCGGACGTCCGGTCAGACGGGCCGCTCGCGACGGTTGGCGAGCGCGACGACCGCGTGGGCGGCCGAGGCCAGGGTGACGTGACGGTGCCAGCCGTTGAAGGACCGCCCCGTGAAGTCGCGGATGCCCACCCGGTCCGCGATCTCCGTGAAGTCCCGGTCGACCTTCTCGGTGAGCCGGCTGAGCCGGACCAGGGTCGCCGGGGAGACGGCGGTCAGGTTGGTCAGCCACAGCTCCGCGGGCCAGTGCCCGCCCTCCTCGCCGATGCCGAGCAGCAGCAGTTCCCCGCCCGCTCCGGCCTGCCCGCCGCCCGCCGCGGCCGGGACGGTCGGCGACGGCAGGCCGACGCGGATGGTGGCGGCCAGACCGGCCCGTGACGACGCGTGCGGGCCGTGCTCCCTGCCCGGGACGGGCCGCCGCATGTCCTTGGCCAGGCTCATGATCCGGTGGGCGGGCAGGGGCCTGCTCCCGGCGCCGGGCAGGACGGAGTCCAGTACGGCCAGCCGGAGGTCGCCGCCCACCCGGGCGAGCAGTGGCACGCCGTGGGCGCTGAGCTTCCCGAAGATCGTCATGGCCTGCGGCTCGCCGATGTCGAGCACCACGGGCCGGACCGGCAGCCCCCAGCCCGTCGTGGTCTCCAGGCAGGCCTCGATCATGCACTCGCCCAGGGTCTCCACACCGACCTCGTCCGGAATGGAGACCTGACTGCGCCGCAGATCGTCCTTGAGCCAGACCTCGGGCAGGTGCAGACGCCAGTTGACCGGGGTGCTCAGCTCCTCCGAGGCAGCCCAGACGCCGATGGCGTGCTGGGCGTTCAGCACCTGCCCCAGGGTGGGGAAGAAGTGCCGCTCCACGCCGACCGAGTGCCGTCCGGTCTTGGGGATGATCATCGGCTGCACCACCCACGCCTGCGGGGCCGCCGCACCGAGCAGGTGGTGGGCCAGGGCCCGGCGGATGGGCACCCAGTCCCAGGTGGAGCTGCAGATGAAGTGGTGCAGGTTCTGCTCCGACGCCGGTTTGCCGAGCAGTGCCGCGATGTTCCGGATCGACTTGCGCCCCTCCGTCTCCAGCAGGCCGCGCAGGTACTGCATGCCCTTCCTGCACTGGTCGCTGCGCGACAGGGAGGTGAACAGGATTGAGCAGAGTTCGGTCAGCAGGGCGTCGTGCGAGCCGGGCGGGAACGGTGTGCGGGCGTGCTGCACCGCGCCCGGGCCGGACGAGCCGCCGGCCACGGCGGGCTCGTCGGCCGCCACCGCGGCATCTCCGGGCGCGGGTGGGGGCGGCGGCCCGTCGCCGCCGTGGTTGCCCGTGGGGGCGGGGCGCAGCGGGGTGGCGGTGGTCGGGGCGGGCGATGGGAACACGGCGGGGCCGGCGGAACGGGCGGAGGGCTTCGACCGGTCGTTGCCGGTGACCGGAGCCGTGACGCGCCGCCGCTGTGCCAACGTCTGAGTGGTCAAGTCGTCTCCGTAGTCGAGGTGTTCGGGGGGACGCGCCGGACGGGGTGGCGGGGCCCGGGCTCGCGCGGTGATCGGGCCGGGGCGCGCGGGAACGGGGCCGGGCCGGCTCCGCCACCTTCGTCGCGGCATGCGTGGTCGCCGGTCGGGCCCGGAGCGGGAGCGGAGTCCGGCCGGGCCGGCCGTCGCCGGGGGCTCGCACCGCATGCGCCGGGTCAGTCGCCGGAGGGTGCGGGCACCGGCCTCCTCGTCGGCGTCGGCGGAGCGGTCGGCGGGCCGAGCCTCGGTCGATCAGGGCGAGCGGGGGACGGGCTGCTGAGCGGACGCCCGTCCCGTTGTGGTCGCGGGGTGTGCGGTGGACCGCCGGCGGGGTGCTGCCGGGGACGTCCGGTGAGGGTGAACTCCACTGCACACACTCCTGTTCCGAGGTCGGCGGCGGTCACGGAGGTCCTTGCGCGCTGCCCCCAGACAGTAAGGAGCGAACGGGGCCGACGGCATGGAACGGAGAGTGAGAGTGTCACGTTACCGGACAGTAGTCCTGTGAAGTCGCGGCGGTCGGGTCAGCCATCGGTCCGGCGGTCACGCGCCGCCGGCCCCCACGACCCCAGGGCGGCGATCAGATGGGCGACCGAGGCCAGCGTGATGTGGCGGTGCCAGCCCGGGAACGACCGCCCGCCGAAGTCCCGCACCCCCACGCTCTCGGAGATCGCGGTGAAGTCCCGCACGACCACCCCCGGCAGCCGGGTGAGCCGCAGCGCGGTGAGGACGGAGGGGGCGTCCGCGTTGGTGAGCCACAGTCGCCGGCGCGGGCGCCCGGCCGGGCGCCACTCGCCCAGCAGCAGCATCCGGTCACCGCGCGACGGCGAGGTCACCACCGGGATCGCCACCGCCGTCGTCGGGCCGTCGCCCGGGTTGACCTGCCGGCGCAGCCGCGGGAGGGACTCGGCGAGCTCGCCGGCGGTGCGCTCCCGGCCGCTGTAGCTGGGCAGTTCGGTCCGGTCGAGCCACAGCTGCGCCTGCGGCCCGACCCGCACCACGAAGGCGACCCCGATCGAGGCGAGGAAGCGGGCGACCGACACGGCGTCCACCTCGGCGACGTCCACGACGACCGGCCCGCGCAACACGCCGGCGATCTGCTGGACGTTGGCCACCGCGGCCCGGACGCAGTCCTCGATGGTGGCGACCGCGGCGTCGGCGGGAACGCTCGCCCGCTGCCGCAGCGGATCGGCCAGCCAACGGGCGGACAGCCGCAGCTGCCAGTCGACGGGGACGGCGCAGTGCCCGGAGGCCAGCCAGGCCCCCACCGCGTGCTGGCCGTTGACGATCCGCCCCAGGGGCAGCAGTTGCTGGTCGATGCCGACCGAGTGGGAGCCGGCCTTGGGTATCAGGATCGGTCTGATCACCCAGGCCTGCGGCGCCAGCGTCCGCTGCACCTGGCGGGCGAGGGCGTGCCGCACCGGCATCCACTCCCAGGGGGACGCGCTGATGAAGTGGTGCACGCTCTGCTGCGCCGCGGCGCCCTCGAACTGTGCCGCGATGCCGCGCAGGGTCTTGCGCCCCTCCAGCGCCAGCAGGCCGCGGACGTACTGCTCCGCCTTGAGCCGCTGGCCGCTGCGTCGCAGCGAGCCGAACAGCTCGCCGCTGAGCTCGGGGTCCAGGGCCGCCGCGGGGGCCGACTCGTCGGTTGCGCGAACAGGTTGGTGCAGGTGTCGCATGGTTGATCCCCCTGTGGTCCGCCACCCCAGCCGACCGGACGAGCCACCGCCCCGCATCGGTGTCGTCCGGCTCGAACTCCCAAAAGAGGACTGCTGTCCTGTTCTATTTTATACAGGCCGGCGCGGGCGGTGGCTGCCCTGTTGCGCCGCGGAGATGCCGTACGTCGCGACGCGATGACCGTGCCGGCCGGCCGGCACGGTCGCCGGGGCGCGGGCGCCGGGACGCTCGGGGGGTCGGTCTTCTCCCGAGGCCCTCAGCCGAGTTGTGCCGGCACCTCGGGCCGGCCGGCCTCCTCCAGCAGTCGCTTCGCGCGGTAGGGGGAGGAGTCCAGTCTGGCCAGCACGCCGGCACTGGCGATATTGGGGAGGACGAGTGCGAACAGGTTCGAGATCTCCTGCGACAGGGTGCGCTCCGGCAGGGTCTCGGTGATCAGTTGGACCCCGGTCCACGCCCCGACGAACAGCCGCGCGGTCTCCGCCGGGTCGACGTGCGTGAGCAGCTCGCCGCGCTCCTTCGCCTCGGTCAGCAGCCCCTGCCCCACCTCGATCCAGTCGGGCCACCGGGTGCCGAACAGGCCGCGGGACTTGACGTCGACGGACAGCCGGATCGCGGCGCTCAGCATCGGCTCCCGGGGCAGCCGGTGGGCGAGGAGCAGCGCGAGGTCCACCCATTCCTGCAGCTTGAAGGTCTGCGGGGTCAGCCCCTCCATGGTCACCGCCTCGGCCAGCACGCCGCGGGCCAGCTGCTCCTTGGTGGTGAAGTGGAAATACAGCCCGCCGCGGGTGAGTTGGATGCGTTCGATGAGGCCGCCGATGGTGGTCGCGTCGTATCCGAGCTCGTTGAACATCTCGGCCGCGGCCTCAAGGATCACTCGGCGGGTGTGGATCGCGCGCTCCTGCCTTGACACTTTATGCCTCCACTGCATTCTCTTTACCATTGCTTGAACTAGACTTGCCCATCATGGCTCGAAACCGACCGGAGAGCCGGTACTTGAATAGCACAGTCCGCTGAGCTGTGCAGACCCGTCAGACCAAGGGGGGGCCTTGCAAGACGTCACTCTCGCACCACGTCCATCCACTCCTTCGCCGACTCTCCTCGGCGCCTACGCACATCTTCGACGCGAAACCTCCGTCCTGGTCGCCGGCTGGGAGCGGCTGGGGGTCGACGAGTTCGGGCTGGACGTCCGATGGCCGGCCGTGCAGGTGGACCTGCCGTACGACCCGCGCATACTCGCCCAGACCATCCGGCAGAGCGGCCTGGTCGTCGCACATGCCGAGTACGACGTGCCGCTGACCCATCAAACCGTGCTGAGCACCCTGGACTTCACGGTCGATCCGGACTTCCGCGTGCCGCGCGGCCGGAGCGCGACGCTGGACGTGCGGGTCACGGTGTCGGCCGGCGAACGCAGCCGACGGGCCGTCAGCGCCCTGCGGATGGGCATCCTGGTCCGGTGCGAGGGCGCCCCGGTGGCCCGGGCGGACTCCGAGTTCGGCTGGATCTCGCCCGCGGCCTACCGGCGGGTCCGAGGTGACGGGCCCGGGGTCGGCTGGGGCGCCTGGTCGTTACCGGAGCCGATAGCCACCGGCCTCGTGGGCCGGCTCCGTGCCGCCGACGTGGCCCTCGCGCCGGGCGACCGGCCGCACCGCTGGCTGCTGCGCAACGACCCGGCCAACCACCTGCTCTTCGACCACCCCGTGGACCACGTACCGGGGTTGGCGCTGCTGGAGGCCGCGACCCAGGCCGCGCAGGCCCTGCGGGGCCGGTCGCCCTTCCTGCCCACCGGTGTCGCCACCAGCTACCGGCGCTACGTCGAGTTCGACCGGCCGTGCTGGATCGAGGCCGAGTACGTGCCGTCCGGCCACCCCGCGCTGCACGCCGTCCGGGTCACGGGCACGCAGGGCGGGGAGCAGGCCTTCCGGGTCGAGTTCAACGGCGGGCGGCGGTGACGTGGGCGGCGGCGGCCCGGCGTGGGCGGCTCACCGGCTGATCGCCGGTCGAGTCACTGATTGACGAAGCCGCCGTCCACCGGCAGGACCGTGCCGGTCAGGAACGGGCAGCGGTCGCTCAGCAGCCAGGCCGCCGCCTCCGCGATCTCCTCCGGAGCCGCCGTGCGCCCTTGCGGCGTCAGCGAGTTGGCCAACTCCTCCAGGCCGGGGTTGCGGCCGAACCAGTCGGCCGTGATCTCGCTGCGGGTGGTTCCGGGGGCGACCGCGTTCACGCGGATGCCCTGCTTGGCGTACTCGTCGGCGGCGGCCCTGGTGAAGCCGATGACCGCGTGCTTGGAGGCGATGTAGGGAGCGGCGGCGGGGATCGCCACCAGGCCGGCCACACTGCTGTTGTTGACGATGCTGCCCCCGCCGTTCTCCAGCATCGCCGCTATCTCGTACCGCAGGCAGTTGAAGACGCCGCGCACATTGGTGTCCATGACGGTGTCGTAGACGTCGTCCGCCATCAGGTGCAGCGGGGTGCGGTCGCCGCCGATCCCCGCGTTGTTGAAGGCCGCGTCGAGCCGCCCGTACTCGGCCACCGCGAAGTCCACCGCCGCGGCGGCGTCCGGTGCGACGGCGACGTCGCCCACCACGTACTCGGCGCGGGCACCCTTGTCCCGCAGCTCGGCGGTCAGGGCGGCCAGCCGCTCCTCCCGGCGGGCGGTGAGGACCACGGCGGCGCCCTCCCGGGCGAAGACCCGGGCCGCTGCCGCGCCGATGCCGCTGCTCGCGCCGGTGATGAGGACGACTTTGCCGGAAAGGAGATCGTTATCCATGGCCGAAGTCTGGCAGGCCACCGCCGAGGAGGTCACGAGGTTCGCCGGTCTCCCTGTGGCCAAAGGGATATGACGACGACTCAGATTCTCCAAGGGGGCCCGCCGGTGGCCTTGACGGCGCCGTGCGCGGACGGCGGTGCTACGTGCCCGCAACAACCTGATGGACTATTCGTCACCTGACGGAGTACCGGTCACCTGACGAACTGCCGGTCACCTGACGAAGTGCGGCGACGAACGTTGGCGGCATCTCCGTTCTGCTACATGATTCAGGGGGTTGCGGGAGGTCGCCGACGGTTCGGCGCCGATCGATCCGGTGCGGCGGTTCAGCCCGGCTTCTCCGCCCGCGGCCCTCGTGTTTCATCGGTGTTCACGCAGGACGAACGAGGAGATCCAAGGCCGCGCCGACGCTGCGGCGACTGCTGCCCCGGTCCGTGTGGATTCGATTTCCGGCTCTGTTGACAGTTGCGCGAAATGCTCGCCTGCTCGGCCGTGGGGCGACTGCGCCCATCGCCCATTCGCGATTTGGAGAAATCGGTGGAAAGTACTCTGCTCGATATCCGACTGGAAAGCGCGTTGCAGCAGCCGCCTTGGGAAGACGCTGCGCTGGTCCGACAGGTGAGGAAGGAACTGGCCACCCGCCCCGCACTCGTCGAGGCGGAGGACGTCCGCACGCTGCGCGCGCTGCTGGCCCGGGTCGCCGCGGGCGAGGCCCACGTGGTGCAGGCGGGCGACTGCGCGGAGGACCCGGCCGAATGCACCCCCGGCTACGTGGCGCGCAAGGTCGGCGTGCTCGACCTGCTCGCGGGCGCGCTCCAACTGGACACCTGCAAGCCGGTGGTGCGGGTCGGCCGGATGGCCGGACAGTTCGCCAAGCCCCGCTCCAACCCCACCGAGCGGGTCGGGAACGTCGAACTGCCGGTCTATCGCGGACACATGGTCAACAGCCCGGAGCCCGACCCCGAGCTGCGGCGCCCCGACCCGTTGAGACTGCTGACGGGATATCAGACCGCCCATGACGTCATGGGACACCTGGGGTGGCGCAGCCGCGGCGGTCCGCTCTCCATCGGTACGCCCGTCTGGACGAGCCACGAGGCGCTGCTGCTCGACTACGAAGTCCCCATGCTGCGCCGCGACGACGAGGGGCGGCTGCTGCTCGCGTCCACGCACTGGCCCTGGATCGGTGAGCGGACCAGGCAGGTCGACGGAGCGCATGTCGCGCTGCTCGCCGAGGTGAGCAACCCGGTGGCCTGCAAGGTCGGCCCGAAGATGGCGGTCGACGAGCTGCTGGCCCTGTGCGAACGGCTCGACCCCCGGCGTGAGCCGGGCCGGCTCACCCTGATCGCCCGGATGGGCGTCGAGGCGGTGACCGAGCGGCTGCCCGCCCTCGTCGCGGCCGTCCGCAGCGCGGGGCACCCGGTGATCTGGCTCACCGACCCGATGCACGGCAACACCGTCAGCACTCCGGACGGACTCAAGACCCGTTTCGTACAGGCGATTTCGCGTGAGGTCAGGGAGTTCCAGCACGCGGTCCGCAACGCCGGTGGCACGCCGGGCGGGCTCCACCTGGAGACCACCCCCGACGACGTGACCGAATGCGTCCAGAGCGAGTCCCGGATCGACGAGGTCGGGGCCAAGTACACGAGCTTCTGCGACCCGCGGCTCAACCCGGGCCAGGCGCTGTCCGTGGTGTCGGCCTGGTGGCTGACCGGCCGATCGACCCCGGTGGGCGCGGCCGGCGGCCAGGCCTGATCTCCTGCCGCGGCCCGGCAGCGCGACGCGACCGCCCCCGGCAGCCGCGTCGCCGGGCCGCCCGGCCACACCGGTACGCCCCGGTCACGCCAGTACACCCCGGCCGCGCCGGAACTCCCGGTCGGACCGCTTGCCCGACCACATCGGCGCGTCCGGCCCCACCGGAGCTCCCAGCCACACCAACGATCCGATTCAGGAGAGGAAGGCCATGGCGGGCATACCCCCCATCGCGCCGTACCCGATGCCGACCGCGGCCGACCTGCCCGGCAACACCGCCCGGTGGACCGTGGACCCGGCCCGGGCGGTGCTGCTCGTGCACGACATGCAACGCTACTTCCTGCGCCCGTTCCCCGAGGCCGTCCGCGACCAACTCGTGGGCAACGCCGCCCGGTTGCGCGAACGCAGCGCCGCGCTGGGCATCCCGGTGGCCTACACCGCACAGCCCGGCGGCATGACCGAGGAGCAGCGCGGCCTGCTCAAGGACTTCTGGGGCCCGGGCATGCGGGTCGACCCGGTCGACCGGCAGGTCGTCGAGCCGCTCGAACCGGCGCCGGACGACTGGGTGTTCACCAAGTGGCGCTACAGCGCCTTCTTCCGCTCCGACCTGCTGGAGCGGATGCGCGAGCGCGGCCGCGACCAGCTCGTCATCTGCGGCGTCTACGCCCACGTCGGCGTGCTGATGAGCGCGGTCGAGGCGTTCACCAACGACATCCAGCCGTTCCTGGTCGCCGACGCGACCGCCGACTTCTCCGAGGAGTACCACCGGCTGGCCCTCGACTACGCGGCGCAGCGCTGCGCCGTGGTCGTCACCGCCGACGACGTCCTCGCCCGGCTCCGGCCGCCCGCCGTCGCGGCCGGCGGCGTCCGGGAGGCGGGCGCATGACCGGGGCCGGGGCACCGCCGCCGTTCACCGTGGATCTGCTCGACCGCGTCCTGGCGCTGCGGCCGCCCGCCTTCGCCCTCATCCACCGCCCGGAGTCGACCGGGCCGGACGCGCTGGACGTGCTGGTCGGCACGGTGTCGACGCCGGGGACGCTGGCCGACCTCCCCGTTCCCGAAGGGCCCGCGCCCGGCGGCGGCGCGCGGCACGAGGTGCTGGCGGTCGTCCCCTACCGGCAGATCACCGAGCGCGGCTTCGCCTGTGCCGACGACGGCGAGCCGCTGATCGCGATGACCGTCACCGATCAGGGCGTCCTGCCGCTGGCCGAGGTGCTGCGGCGGCTCCCGGACGTGCCGATCACGCTGGCCGGCGGTCACTTCGACGTGGCCGACGAGGCCTACGCCGACACGGTGCGCAGGGTCATCGCGGACGAGATCGGCCAGGGCGAGGGGGCGAACTTCGTCATCAAGCGCTCGTTCCTCGCCGACATCACCGGCTACACGACGCACAGCGCGCTGTCGTTCTTCCGGCGGCTGCTCCAAGGGGAGTCCGGCGCCTACTGGACCTTCATCGTCCACACCGGGGCCCGCACCTTCGTCGGTGCCACCCCCGAGCGGCACCTCAGCCTCTCCGGCGGCAACGCCGTGATGAACCCGATCAGCGGCACCTACCGGTACCCGCCCGCGGGCCCCACGCTGCCGGAGGTGATGGACTTCCTCGCCGACCGCAAGGAGGCCGACGAGCTGTACATGGTGGTGGACGAGGAACTCAAGATGATGGCCCGGATCTGCGACACGGGTGGCCGGGTGGTGGGCCCGTACCTCAAGGAGATGGCCCGGCTCGCCCACACCGAGTACTTCATCGAGGGGCGCAGCACACGCGACCCGCGCGAGATCCTGCGCGAGACGATGTTCGCGCCGACCGTCACCGGCAGCCCGCTGGAGAGCGCCTGCCGGGTGATCCGCCGGTACGAGCCGCAGGGCCGCGGCTACTACAGCGGCGTGGTCGCCCTGATCGGGCGCGACGAGCACGGCGGCGCCGCCCTGGACTCGTCGATCCTGATCCGGACCGCCGACATCGACGACGCGGGCCGGGTGCGGATCGGCGTGGGCGCCACCTTGGTCCGCCACTCCGTCCCCGAGCAGGAGGTGGCCGAGACCAGGGCGAAAGCGGCAGGGCTGCTCGCGGCCCTGCAGGCGGACGGTCCGGCGGGCCGTGGCTCCGCACCGGCGGCCCGGGCCGCCGTTCCCGGGCCCCCGCCCGAGGACGGCCCGGTCCGGCTCGCCGGGCACCCGGACGTCCTGGCCGCCCTGGAGCGGCGCAATGCCACGATCGCCGGCTTCTGGCTGGCACCGGACGCGGCGCGGGCCCGGCCGGAGCCGCTCCTGACCGGGCGCCGAGTGCTGGTGGTGGACGCGGAGGACACCTTCACCGCCATGATCGACCACCAACTCCGCTCGCTCGGGCTGTCGGTGACGGTCCGCCGCTTCGACGAACCGCACCCGCCGGACGGGTACGACCTCGTCATCATGGGCCCCGGTCCGGGTGACCCGCGCGAGACGGGGCACCCCAAGATCGCGCGGCTGCGGTCGACGATCGACGTGCTGCTCCAGGAGCGGCGGCCGTTCTTCGCGGTCTGCCTCAGCCACCAGGTGCTCGGCCTGCGGCTCGGCCTGCCGTTGGTGCGCCGGGAGGCGCCCAACCAGGGCGTGCAGCGGGAGATCGACCTCTTCGGCGCCCGGGAGCGGGTGGGCTTCTACAACACCTTCGCCGCCCGCAGCGTCGAGGCCAAGGTGGAGTGCGAGGGGGTGGGCCTGGTGGAGGTGAGCCGGGACGCGGAGAGCGGCGAGGTGCACGCGCTGCGCGGTCCGCACTTCGCCTCGCTGCAGTTCCACGCCGAGTCGATCCTCACCGAGGACGGCGTCCGGCTGGTCGGCGGGCTGCTGACCGAGGTGCTGGCCGGCTGAGCGTCGAGCTCGGCGAGGGTCACCCACCTCGGCGGCGCCCGGTACGGCCGAGCGCGGGCACGGCAGCCGCGTCGCCGGCGGGGGCTCGACCCGGCCCCGGCCGGCCCCTGCCCGGTGCTCAGCCGGTGTTCAGCGGATGCTCGGCGGGTGCTCGGCCGGCGGGGCCGGTGGCTCCGGGAGCGGGTCCAGGCCGGCCGAGCGGGCGGCCGTGCGGAGCAGCCCGCGCAGCATGACGGTGCTCAGCCGGCCGGTGTTCGTGTTGCGCGGGCTGACGTGGTAGCACCCGTACAGCTCCAGCGGCGGGCCGCCGTCGGCGGCCGGCAGGGTGGCGTGGGCGCCGTGACCGAAGGCCGGCCGGGGCCGGGGCACCTGCCAGCCGGCGGCCGCGACCGCCGGGAGCAGCGCCTGCCAGGCGAACCCGCCGAGCGCGACGACGGTCCGCACGGTCGGCCGCAGCAGCTCCAGCTCGCGGGTGATCCACGGGCGGCAGGTGTCCCGTTCGGCGGTGGTCGGCTTGTTGTCGGGCGGCGCGCAGCGCACCGGATCGGTGATCCGGACGCCGTGCAGGCGCAGGCCGTCCCCGTGCCGGACGGACTCGGCGCGATTGGCCAGCCCGAGCTCGTACAGCGCGGCGTAGAGCAGGTCGCCGGAAGGGTCGCCGGTGAAGATCCGGCCGGTGCGGTTGCCGCCGTGTGCGGCGGGGGCGAGGCCGACCAGGACGAGCGGCGCGTCCGGTGGGCCGAAGCCGGGGATCGGGCGGCCCCAGTAGTCCCAGTCCAGGTAGGCGCGGCGCTTGGTGCGGGCGGTCTCCTCGCGCCAGGCGACCAGGCGGGGGCAGGCGCGGCAGCCGGTGACGACGCGGTCCAAGGCGTCGAGCCCGTCCGCGAGGGCGGCGGCCCCGGCCGGGTGGTGCGGGTCCGCGGGGTCGGTGGCCGGGCCGTCGTCGGCAGGCTGGGACATGAGGACGATCCTAGGGCCGGTGGTCAGCGGCAGGCGGTCGGCGGCCGTTCCGGCGGCGCTCCCGCAGGCGTAGCGTGGAATCGGCTGCTCCGGCGGCCCCCGGCCGGGCCGGGGCGGCGACCGCCGGGGCGGTGGTGCGCGCGCGAGGAGACCGCGATGCTGATATTCGATGCGGTGCTGGCGGCCATCGGGCTGGTGGCGGTGTGGGCCGGGCTGAGCGTCCGGGTGGTGCAGCAGTTCCAGCGGGGCGTGGTGTTCCGCTTCGGCCGGGTGCGCGATGAGGTCCGGGCGCCGGGGCTGGTGCGGCTGATGCCGGTGGCGGACCGGCTGCGCAGGGTGAACGTCCAGATCGTGACGATGCCGATCCCCGCCCAGGAGGGCATCACCCGCGACAACGTGACCGTCCGGGTGGACGCGGTCGTGTACTACCGGGTGGAGGACCCGGTGAAGGCGACCGTCAACGTCCAGGACTACAACTTCGCGATCTCCCAGGTCGCCCAGACCTCGCTGCGGTCGATCATCGGCAAGAGCGAGCTGGACGACCTGCTGGCCAACCGCGAGCCGATCAACCAGGGCCTGGAGCTGATGATCGACAGCCCGGCGCTGGGCTGGGGCATCGAGATCGACCGGGTCGAGATCAAGGACGTCGCCCTGCCGGAGTCGATGAAGCGCTCGATGTCCCGGCAGGCGGAGGCCGAGCGGGAGCGCCGCGCGAGGATCATCACGGCCGACGGCGAGTACCAGGCCTCGGCGCGGCTGTCGGAGGCGGCGGCGGTGATGAGCGCGACTCCGGCGGCGCTCCAACTGAGGCTGCTGCAGACCGTCGTCGAGGTGGCGGCGGAGAAGAACTCGACCCTGGTCCTGCCGTTCCCGGTGGAGCTGCTGCGGTTCCTGGACAGCGCGGTGGAGGTCAACCGCAAGACGGTGGGCAAGGGCGGCGAGGAGGCGCCGGTGGAGCCGTCGCAGGCCGAGCCGCCGCGACTGCCGGAGGTGGAGCAGCTCGAACTGCCGCCGCTGGAGGAGCTGCTGGAGCACCCGCCACTGGGCGGTCCGGACGGCGCCGACCGGGCACCGGGCGAGGAGGCGGACCGGGTGACGAACGGGGCCGAGCGCGACGGGCCGGGCCCGGTGGCGGTGCCCCCGGGCCCGGACCACGATGGAGTAACGGGAGTGGCAGGCACGTCAGGAGGCCGATCATGACCAGAGCCAGCGACATCATGCACCCGGGTGCGGAGTGCGTCGGTGAGCACGAGACCCTCGCCGCCGCCGCCCGGATCATGAGGGAACGCGACGTCGGGGCGCTGCCCATCTGCGGTGAGAGACAGAAGCTGCTCGGCATCGTGACCGACCGCGACATCGTGCTGAAGTGCGTCGCCGAGGGCCGTGACCCCGCGCAGGTGACGGCGGGCGAGCTCGCCCAGGGGCGCCCGATGACGGTCGAGGCGGACGAGGACGCCGAACAGGTGCTGCGGATGATGGAGCAGTACCGGGTCCGCCGGCTGCCGGTGATCAGCCACCCGGAGCACCAGATCGTCGGGATGATCAGCGAGGCGGACATCGCGCGCGGGCTGCCGCAGGCCCGGCTGGCGGAGTTCGTCTCGGCGGTCTGCGCGGAGGAGCCGCCGCGCTCGACGGAGGTGCAGGAGCCGCTGGCCGGGTAGGCGCCGGTCGGGATCCGACGCGCTGGCGCGGCCGGACTCCCGGGCGGGGATCGTGTGGTCCGAAACCCGGGCCCGAGGCGTGGTGATCAACCGGGCGGCGCAATCGCGCGCCGCCCGGTTCGCGCCGCGCACCCGCGCGGCGCCCGCCGAGAGGATCCCCGCCGCATGCAGCACCCCGGACTCGACCGCCGTACGTTCATGGGCACGGCCGCGGCCGCCGCCGGTGCGGGCCTGGCCACCGTGGCCGCCGCCGGGCCGGCCGCCGCCGAGCAGCCCGCCCCGGCGGTGACCACGGCGCCGGGCGCGACCGACACCGTGTACCGCTGGTTCGGCACCGCCGGGTGGCGGATCGACCACGGTCGGCGCACCGTCCTGTTCGACCCCTACCTGACGCGCTTCCCCACCGGCCTGTACGACGGCACGTTCAGCGAGCGGACCGCGCTCACGGTGAACACCCGGCTGGTCGACGCGCACGTCGGGCGGCCGGAGCTGATCCTGGTCAGCCACAGTCACTGGGACCACGTCAACGACGTGCCGCACATCGCCGTCACCACCGGCGCGACCGTCGTCGGCACCGAGACCACCTACCACCTGCTGCGCGCGCTGGGGGTGCCGGCCGGGCAACTGGTCGTGGTCCGGGGCGGCGAGGTCCTGGACTTCGGCGACGGACTGGTGGTGCGGGCGGTTTCGAGCCGGCACAGCCGCAACCGCGGGCACCAGTACTTCGCGCCGGGCACCCTGCACGCGATGCCGCCCCAGCCGCCCACCACCATCGGCGAGTTGCCGGAGGGGGACACACTGGCCTTCCAACTCTCCTTCGCCCAGGGCCCGTCGGCCTTCCTGATGGGGGCGAGCGACTTCGCCGAGCGCGAACTGGCAGGCCTGCGCCCGGACATCGCGATGGTCGCGGTGCCCGGCAGCACCGCCACCCACCGCTACGTGCCCCGCCTGCTGGACGCGCTCGGCCACCCGGGCACGGTGGTCCCCGTGCACTGGGACAGGTTCGAGACGGAACTGGTCAACCCGGTCCGGCAGGACGCCGACCTCGGCGCCTTCCTGGCCCAGGTGCGCCAGGCCTCGCCGCGCGCCCGGGTGGTCGTCCCGGACTACCTCACCCCGCGCACCTTCCGGTAGCGCCCGGTCCCGGTGGGCGTCGCGGGGCGAGCCCGCTCAGGTCGGCTGGGTCTCCAGTTCACGGTCGACGGGGCGCAGCGCGCGTGCCGCGAGGGTGTCCGGGTGCTCCTCGCCGAGGCGCCGGGCGAGGTCGGCGACGGCCCGACGGTGCCGCTCGGGGCCCGCCGGGTCGGCCCCGCTCCGCAGCAGGGTGAGCGCCAGGTCGGCCACAGCGGCGAGGGCGTCCGGGTGGTCCGGACCGTAGCGGGTGGTCAGACCGGTCAGGGCGCGGCGGTGCAGCTGCTCAGCCTCGGCCCAACGGCCCTCGTCCGCCAGCGCGTTGGCGAGGTTGGCGGTCGCGGCCAGGGTGAAGGGGTGCGCCGGTCCGACCGCCCGGTGCAGGGCGTCCGCCGTCGCGCGGCCGTGCCGGGCCGCCGAACGGGAGTCTGCGGCGCGCCGTAGGTAGACGCCGAGGTTGTTGGCGCAGGCCAGCGTGAACGGGTGCTCGTCGTCGAACATCCGCCGGTACGCGCCGTGGACGCGGACGGTCAGCTCGTGGGCGGCCGTCTGGTCGCCGGCGGCGCTGTGGTCGGCGGCCCGGCTGAGCACGCAGACCAGTGCGTCGGGTGTGCCGAGGCCGTACCGGTCCCGGTAGCGTTCGAAGGTCTCCGCGGTGATCCGGCGGGCCTCGGCGAGCCGGCCGGTGCGGCGCAGCGCGGCGCCCAGCAGGGTCGCGTTGCGCAGGTGCTCGGGCAGATCGGGGCCGAGGACACCGTCGAGGTCGGCCATCACCTCCCGAAGGAGCTCGATCGCGCCCTCGTGGTCGCCGAGTTCGCGCAGGTCCCGGGCGAGGCAGGTCTTGGTGGAGAGGGTGTAGGGGTGACGCGGGCCGAGGACGGCGGTGCGCCGTTCCAGGTTCTCCCGGTCCAGGTCGTGGGCGGCCGCGCTGTCGCCGGCCAGCCGGTGGTCGATCGCCAGGTTGTTCGCCATGGCGAGGGTGCGCGGGTGGTCGTCGCCGAACAGCGCGCGGACCTGGTCGAGGGTCCGACGGTCCAGGTCGAGCGCCTCCCGGAACCGGCCGAGGTTCCGGAGGTCGGCGCCGAGCGAGCCGGCGGTCAACAGGGTGTGCGGGTGGTGTTCGCCGAGCAGTGCCCGCTGGCGTGCCAGCGTGAACTCGTCCAGGGCGCGTGCGGCGGCGTGCTTGCCCTGGGCGCGCAGCACGTTGGCGGTCTGGAAGCGCAGCAGCAGGGTCTGTTCGTCGTCGGAGCCGAGCTGCTCGACCCAGAGGGCGTCGAGCGAGCGCCCGAGGGCCAGGGCCTGGTCCAGCTCGCCGCGTTTCCAGAGGTAGCGGACCCGGTCGATCAGCAGCACCCTGGTCTCCGGCTCGTCGCAGAGCGGAGCCTCGGACGGCTCCAGGTGCGGCCAGATCTCCTCGAAGGCGGGCCAGTTGGCCGGATCGTCGGTCTCGCCGACGAGCGGCCGGGCGCCGGTGAGGATCCGGTGCACGGTGTGCTTGGCGACGGCCCGGTCCAGTGGCGCGCCGAGCTCGTCCCGCACCACCGCCTGGACCAGCCGGTGCAGTTGGAGCCCACCGGCCTCGGCGTCCACCCGGGCGAGGGAGTAGCGGCCGAGGGCCCGGACGGCGGCGGCGACGGCGAAGGCGTCGGTCACCGCCGGGTCGACCTCGCCGAGGGCCTCGACCATCCGGTCGCCGTAGAGCAGGCCGGTGGAGATCGGCTCGGGCGCGAAGTAGGCGCAGAGTTGCAACAGCCTCGCGGCGGCCGGGGACTGCACGCGCAGACGGCTGATCGAGACGCCCCAGGTGGCGGCCACCGAGCGCGGGTAGTCGAAGGCGCCCTCGGCGGAGAGCGCGTGCCGGAGCCGGGCGAGGTACGCGGGCACGGGCATCGCGGTCGCGTCCAACCAGGCGGCGGCGACCTCGACGGCCAGCGGCAGGTCGCCGAGCGCCTCGGCCACCGCGTCGGCGTTGCCGGCGGTGAGCCCGCGCACCCGGCGACACAGGTGCTCGGTGCTCTCCCGGCGGGTGAAGACATCGACCTCCAGGGCGTCGGCGGCCCTGGTCCAGCCGAGGTTGCGTGAGGTGACCAGGATCCGGCCGGGTCCGTCCGGGAAGTAGCAGCGGATGTCGGCCGGCTCGTCGGCGTTGTCGAAGACCAGCAGCCAGCGCGTGGTCGGAGTGCCGCGGCCCAACGCCTCGCGGGCCGCCTCGGCGGCCTCCGCGACCGAGTCGCCGACCGGCAGCCCGAGCCGCCGGGCCAGGCCGGCCAGCGCGAGGGCCACCGACTCGGTCTGCTCGGCGTCGATCCACCAGATCAGGTCGTACTCGGCCCGGTACCGGTGCGCGTACTCCAGGGCGAGCTGGGTCTTTCCGATGCCGCCCAGCCCGTAGAGGGTCTGGGAGCTCGGCAGGACGGCGGCCACGCCCGCGCCGAGCCGGTGGTGCAGGTGCTCCAGCACCCCCTGGCGGCCGGTGAAGGACGGGTGGCGGGGCGGCACCTTGAAGTGCGTCGGGACGGAGCCGGGGTAGCGCAGGCCGGTCAGGTCGGGATCCTGCGGGGTGCCGCCCAGCGCGGCGAGCAGGGCCGCGGCGGCCTGGCCGGGGTCGAGCCCGACGAGGTCCACCACCGGGCCGTCGACGGGGACCGGCTCGATGCGGACGGTGACGGCCGGGCCGTCGGCCGGCGGGGCCTCGGGCCGGGATCCGGGCGGGTGCTCCGCCCCGGGCCGGGCCGCGCGATCGCGCAGCAGGGCGGGGGAGAGCAGGGTGACCGTCCGGTCGCCCTGCTCCGGGAGGACGGTCAGGCCCGCCCGGCGCAGGACGGCTTCGGCCCAGCGGGCCCAGAGCGCGTCCTCGGGAGCGTGGACGAGGGTGACCGCGGCGCTTTCGAACGGGATCCGGCACAGCTCGCAGTCGGTGGGCCGGGATCCACCCGCGCCGGGGAGCGCGGCTCCTCTGCGCGGTCGGATCCCGGTCCCGGTGCCGGGACCGGCGAGGAGCCGGGTGGCCGCCTCCGCCAGGTCGGCCGGGAGCGGGCCGACGCGGGCCGCGAGGTCGGACAGCTCCCGGGCGGGCAGGGCCAGGTCGTGCACGGCCAGCCGGTCGGCCAGGTAGCCGGCCGCCTCCTCGGGCGTGAAGGGGGCGACCCGGACCAGCCGGCGCCGACTGGTCCGCAGGCCCTGGTCGGCACGGCGGGTGGTGACCAGGAGCCGGCCGGTGGCGCTCGGGGCGGGCCAGAGGCCGAGCAGGTCGGCGGGGTCCGCCAGACCGTCGAGGACGATCAGCCAGCGCCGGTCGGTGGTGTTCAGCCAGGCGAGCAGGAGCTCCGCCGCCTCCGGGCCGGCGCCGAGGCCGAGCCGCCGCGCGGCCGAGGCGTAGGCGTGCCGGATCGACGCGCCGCTGCCCGCGTCCGCCCACAGCACCACGTCCACCGCCGCCGTGCGAAGCGCCAGCTGGACGTGGTGGGCGGCGGCCTGGGTCTTTCCGGTGCCGGCCGGGCCGCTGAGCACCGCCGACGGGAGGGTGCCGGCTGAACCGGAGCGGCCGGCACCGCCGGGGAGGGCGAGTGCGCCGTCGACGGCCGCCCGGTGGCGGAAGCAGTCGGCGAGCATCGGGACGGTACCGATCCGGACCGGTCGGCCGTCGGTGGGTACGGCGACGGCGTGCGTGGCGTGCAGGTGGACGTCGCGGATGCGCTCCGCCACCACGCCGCCCGAGTTGACGAGATCGCGCCCGCTGGACACGCCGCCGTGCGGGGCGGCGGGGCCGGGGACTGCCCCGGGAGCGGTCAGCGCGGAGCCGCTCCCGGCGGGGTAGGGCGGTCGGGAACGCCGATGGTGACCGGGCCGCCGAAGTCGCGGCCGATGGCGCCGCCGTGGTTGGTGACGTCCCCGCCGGCGGTCACCCCGCTGTCCGCCGCCCGTACCTGGACGCGGTCGGGCGCGGTGCCGGCCGCGGCCAGTTCGATCAGGGCCCGGAGCTGTGCGCCGGCCGCCGCCTGCTCGATCGGGTCCAGTCCGTCCAGGAAGTCCTCCAGCCTGGTCTGCCAGGACGCCGCCTGCCGGCCGGCGACGCCCTCCCGCTCCTCGGGAGCGGCCGCCTCCAGCGCCTGCCCGGTCCGGTCGAGGCGTTCCAGCGCGGCCTGCTCGACCTCCGGCCGGCCTCGGCCCAGCAGGCGGGCCACCCGTTCCCGCACGGCCGTCCAGACATCCGTCCCGGCGGCCTGGACGATCCCCGCCCCGCCGGCCGCCGCCAGCGCCGTGAAAGCCTCCACCAGCATCGCCCGTAACCCCCTGCAGATCGGAGAAGGACCCGTCCGTCGTCGTGACGGTCATTCAACTCCCATGATTCCAGCAGGAGAAGACCTTCGACGGGCCGGAAGGCCGCACGGGGCGGCCACCGGGCCGTCAGGGCCCCTCGCGCAGGGCCCGCTGCATCAGTTCGGCCAGGTGCAGGGCCCGGCGGCCCTCGGCGAGGTGGGCGATCTGGGTGCGGCAGCTGAAGCCGTCGGCCAGGATCACGGTGTCCTGGTCCGCCGCGCGCACCTCGGGCAGCAGGACGCGTTCGGCGATCGCCTCGGACACCTCGAAGTGGCCCTGCTCGAAGCCGAAGTTGCCGGCCAGGCCGCAGCAGCCGGAGTCGAGCACGCGGTTGCGCAGGCCCGTCCGGGCCTCCACCCGGCGGTCGGCGGCGGTGCCGAGGACGGCGTGCTGGTGGCAGTGGGTCTGGGTGACGGCGTCGAACGGGAGCCGGGGGAGCGGGGCGTCGGGCGCGTACTGGTCGATGAACTCCGCGAAGGTGCGCGTCCGTTCGGCGAGCGGTCGGCCGTCGTCGCCGAGCAGCCGGGGCAGGTCCTCGCGCAGGGTGGCGGTGCAGCTCGGGTCCATGCCGACCACCGGGGTGTCGGCGGGCAGGCCGGTGGCGGCGAGCGCCCGCAGGCTGCGCCGCATCACCCGCCGGGCGGTGCCGAGCTGACCGGTGGAGTACCAGGTGAGCCCGCAGCAGACCGGGCCGGCGGGCAGCCGGACGTCGAAGCCCAGGTGCGTCAGCACCTCGACGGCGGCGCGCAGCACGTTCGGCTGGAGGTGGTCGGAGAAGGTGTCCGGCCAGAGCAGGACGGGCCGGGCGTCCGCCGGGGCCGGCCGCGCGGCGCGGTGCCGGCGGTACCAGCGGGTGAAGGTCTCGGGCGGGAAGACCGGGATCGGCCGCCGCCGGTCGACCCCGCCGAGCCGCTTCAGCGGACCGGCGGCGGGCGAGCGGGCGATCAGGTTGGCCGCGCCGGGGGCGAGCGCGACGGCCCGCAGCCAGAGCGGCAGCCACCCCAGCGAGTAGTGCGGGAGGGGCCGGAGGCGGCGCCGGTGGTGCTGGTACAGGAACTCGGCCTTGTAGGTGGCCATGTCGACGTGGACCGGGCAGTCGCCGGCGCAGCCCTTGCAGCCGAGGCAGAGGTCCAGCGACTCCCGGACCTCCGGCGAGCGCCAGCCGTCCGGGATCAGCTCGCCGCGCAGCATCTCGGCGAGCAGCCGGGCCCGGCCCCGGGTGGAGTGGCGCTCCTCGCCGGTGGCCATGTAGCTCGGGCACATCACCCCGGTGTCCGGGTCCACGCACTTGGCCACCCCGACGCAGCGGTGCACGGCCTTGGCCAGGCTGCCGTCGTCCTGCTCGTACGGGAGGGCGAGCGGGAGCAGGCGCACCGGTCCGCTCAGGCGCAGGTCGGCGTCGAGCGGGCGCGGGTCCACCAGGGCGCCCGGGTTGAGCAGGTTCTCGCCGTCCCAGATCCGCTTGAACTCGCCGAACAGCGCGATGATCTCGGGCGGGTACATCCGGGGCAGCAGTTCGGCGCGGGCCTGGCCGTCGCCGTGCTCCCCGGAGAGCGAGCCGCCGTACGAGACCGCGAGGTCGGCGGCCTGCTCCAGGAAGTCCCGGAACACCGCCGGCCCGTGCGGCGCGGTGAGCGGGAAGTCGATCCGCAGATGGACGCAGCCCTCGCCGAAGTGCCCGTACGGGACGCCGCGCAGGTGGTGCCGGCGCAGCAGCGCCCGCAGGTCGCGCAGGTAGTCGCCGAGCCGCTCCGGCGGGACGGCCGAGTCCTCCCAGCCGGGCCAGGCCTCGCCGCCTCCGGGCAGCCGGGTGACGATCCCGGCGCCGGCTTCGCGCACGCCCCAGAGCTGGCGCTGCTCGCCCGGGTCGGTCACGACGGTGGCGGTGGCGGAGCGCTCCCGGCGGACGGCGTCGGCGAGTTGCCGGGCCGCGTCGAGCGCCTCGGCGGGCGTCGCGCCGCCGGCCTCCAGGAAGAGCCAGCACGCTCCCTCGGGCAGCCGGTCCAGGGCGGGTGGGCGCGGTCCGGCGGCGACCAGCGCGGCGATCAGGTCCGCGGCCATGCCCTCGACGGTCAGCGGGCGCAGCGGCAGCAGCGCGGGAACGGCGTCGGCGGCGGCCGTCTCGTCCGGGTAGCCCGCCACCACCAGGGCGCGGGCGGGCGGTTCCTCGACCAGCCGGACGGTGGCGCCGAGCAGCAGCGCGCAGGTGCCCTCGGTGCCGGTGAGCGCCCGGGCGAGGTGGTGGCCGCGCTCGGGCAGGAGGGCGTCCAGCGGGTACCCGGAGGTGCGGCGGGGAAGGTCCGGCATGCCCTGGCGGATCACCGCGAGGTTGCGCTCGGTGAACTCCTGCAGTTCGCGGTGGAGTCGGCCGACCCGCCCGGGCAGCGCACGCAGCGCCGCGCGTTCGGCCGGCCCGAGCGGGCCGCCGACGGTGAGCTCGGTGCCGTCGGCGAGCAGCAGGTCGAGGGACTCCACGTTGTCGCTGGTGCGCCCCCAGACCACCGAGTGGGCGCCGCAGGAGTCGTTGCCGATCATGCCACCGAGGGTGCACCGGCTGTGCGTGGACGGGTCCGGCCCGAACCGCAGCCCGTGCGGGCGGGCGGCCCGCTGGAGGTGGTCCAGCACGGCGCCCGGCTCGACCCGGGCGGTGCGTCGCTCCGGGTCCACGCCGAGGACCGCGCCCAGGTGGCGCCGGAAGTCCAGGACGACCGCGCCCGGGCCGATCGCCTGGCCGCCGATGCTGGTACCGGCCCCGCGCGGCACCACCGGGACCTCGTACTGGCGGCAGAGCGCGACGGCGGTGCGCACGTCGTCCAGGTCGGCCGGTTTGACCACGCCGAGCGGCAGGTGGCGGTAGTTGGACGCGTCGTGGCTGTAGACGGTGCGTTCGGCGGCGTCGAAGCGGACGTCGCCGCGCAGCGTGGCGGCGAGTTCCCGGGCGAGGTCGGCGCCGGGGGCGGCGGACGGTCGGCTCACGTGGGTCCTCCCGGGGGCGGGCTGGCGTACCGCGGCCGATCATCCCAGCCGGACGCCGCGCGCGGTACGGGCCACCCCGGCGTGCGGCCGACGAGGTGTCATCTGGCACGCTCGACTGCCATGATCACTGACCGGCCGGTCTCGGACGGCGGCCGGTGTGAGGCGGCGGCCCGCCGTCAGGCCGGCGGCGCGGTCAGGCCGAGGCCCGCCGCCGGGCCGAGCCGGTGAGCGTGCCCTTGGCGATGTGCGAGAGCTTGGCCATCTCGAAGGCCGGGTAGGCGCCACCGGCCAGCAGGGAGAACTTCACGCCTTCGCGGCCGCCGGGCCGCCGGTGCCCGGCCGGCTGGAAGCGGCGGTGGTGCTCGGCGGCGCGGTGGAAGAACTGCGGCCGCTCGGCCCGCGCCACGCACCCGGCCAGGTCGAACACGAACAGGTAGTGCCGGATCATCCGGGTGAACAGGGCGTCGCGGACGGCCTCCAGCTCCGGCCGCCAGGCCGCCACCTCGTCGAGCAGGGCGAAGCTCCGCTCGTACTGGTCGAAGACGTCGAACTGGCTGCTGCCGGGCGAGCCGACCGGGTGGACGGTCTCCCGTCGTCGCAGCTGGACGCAGGCGCGCGGCAGTACCGCGATCCGCTCGGCGGTGAGCATGGCCCGGTGGACGACCGGGATCTCCTCGTAGCGGCCGTCCGGGAAGGCGAGCCCGCGGCCCTGCCAGAAGTCCCGCCGCAGCAGCCGGTCCCAGATCAGTGCGGGTGCGCCGAGCAGCTCGGGGCGGCCGGCCGCCCCGGTCACGTCGGGCCCGGCGTCGGCCAGCAGCGCCTCCGCGCCGCCCGGCCAGTCGCGCCCGCCGTGCCGCCGGGTGTGCCCGAACAGGAGCACGTCCACCGGGCCGGTCTGCTCCAGCCGGTCGGCGAGCGCCTGCAGGCCGTCCCGGGGCAGCAGGTGGTCGGCGTCCAGGAAGAGCAGGTACTCGCCGGCCGCCCGGGCGGCGCCCGCGTCGCGGCCGACGCCCACGCCGACGGCGGCGTTGAGGTGCAGCACCGAGACGCGCGGATGCCGTGCCGCGTAGGCGTCGGCGAGGTCGGCCGGGGAGTCGGGGGAGCGGTCCGCGACCAGGATGACCTCGAAGTCGCGGAAGGACTGCGCGAGGAGCGAGTCCAGGCATTCCGCCAGCTGTTTCTGCTGGTCGTAGGCGGGGAGCACGACGCTGATCAGGGGTGAGGGCATGAGGCCGGAGCGTAGGAGCGCACGCGGAAGGTGGCAAAGCCCTGACGGCCTGTAATTCTGATCAATCCGCGTCAAATCGTACGAGCGTGCGCCATATCTTCACCCGTCATGCCGGACGTGTACACGTCGTCACCGCACCGGCCCCGGCGGTGCGGACGGAGACCTCGTGAGGCGCAATGCGCGAGGACCTCGCGCGGGCTCCGCCGCGCGAGGTCCTCGCATCCTGGTGCCGGGGTCGGCTCAGTACCAGTGGTGGGTCTGCCAGAAGGACCAGGCGCCGCAGGGGCTGCCGTAGCGGGAGTTCATGTAGTCCAGGCCCCACTTGATCTGGGTGGCGGGGTTGGTGCGCCAGTCCGAGCCGGCGGAGGCCATCTTCGAGCCGGGGAGGGCCTGGACCAGGCCGTACGCGCCGGAGGAGGCGTTGACGGCGAGGTGGTTCCAGCTGCTCTCGCGGGACACGATGTTGCTGAAGCACTGCAGCTGGCCGGCCGGCACGATCTGGGCGGCGATCTCGCGGGGGCTGCCGGAGTAGGCGGGCTTCGCGGCGAGCGCGGGGCGCTCCTGGGAACGGGACGCGGCGGCCTCCGCGTCGGCCTTGGCCTTGGCGTCCGCCTGGGCCTTCGCCTCGGCCTCGGCCTGTGCCTGGGCGGCGGCCTGCGCCTGAGCGGCGGCGTCCGCCTGGGCCTGCGCCTCGGCCTGAGCCTGGGCGGCGGCAGCAGCGGCGTCGGCCGCGGCCGCGTCGGCCTGGGCGGCCACCGGCTGCCCGTCCACGGAGACACCGGCCACCGGGGCGGCCGCCTCGGCGACGTTGCCGCCGCTCTGCGGGACGGCGAGGGCGGCGGTGGCCGCACCCGCCACCACGAGGGTGGTGATGCCGGTGATCAGCGAGTTGCGGCGGGCATGGCTGAGCTGCATGGAGCGGACGATCCTTTTCCGTCGGGAGCCGTGCCGGAAGCACGGGGGCCTCCGGCACGAGGGCACGGGCGGACAGGGCCCGCGATGCCGTCCGGGACGGCCATGACACCCCGGCCGTGACGGCGGGGCGGGCGGGACGCGCGACGGACGGACCGGTCCGCGCTGCCTGGCGACTGGCCATTCTTCGCAGAGCCCGGCACGGGCGGCAAAGGCGCGGACTACTACGGCCGGTAGTGGGTCGGGCGGCGGAAACGGCGAAGCGCCCGGCCGCAGCCGGGCGCTTCGAGGGGAGCCGTCCGATCCGGTCGACCGACGGCCGATCGCCCGCCCGCCCGTCGGAGGAGGGGGCGAATCGGCCCGGTGGCCTGCGTTCTTCGGGGTGCGGGCGGGCGGAGCCCACAGCGTCGGCAGGGCCCGACGGCGGTGTCCCGCAGGCCGGTGGGCCGGCGCCCGCCCATCGACGACTATCGAGGGCAGTAGTGGCGCGGAGCCGTGTGGGCGGCCTCACAGCACGGCCGCCCGAGGGTGACGGGGAGTGACCGGTGCGTCACCGTCGTGGCGGTCCGGCCTCAGTGGGAGGAGTACGGGTGCTGCCCGGCGCCCGCCCCGCCGTGGTGCGGCCGGGCCGCCTCCGGGGCCGCCGGGTAGGGCCCCGCCGCGTACGGGTTCCCCGGTACGGGACGCTGCCCGCCGTACCCGTCCTGCCCGCCGTACCCGGGGACCTCGGGGACGTCCTCCCCGCCGGGCGCCGCACCCGAGTCGCCGGGTGCGTCCTGCTCGTCCTCGGCCTCCTCCACCGGCACCAGGTCGCGGGCCAGCAGGGTGGCGCCGGCCACCGCGCCGGGCATCGCGAGGACGGTCACCAGCGGGACGAGGAAGGCCAGGATCAGCGGCACGCCGAAGCCGAAGGCCAGCCCGAGCCGGGCGCGCAGCAGGCGGATCCGCTCGCGCTGCGGCACCCCGCGCCGCTGGAGGGCGACCGCCGTCAGCTCGACCGTGAGGAAGAAGCCGGACACCAGGAAGCCGGCCACCGGCACCAGCGTCTGCCCGACCACCGGGATGAACCCGCAGGCGAACAGCAGGACGCCGAACCCGGCCACCCGGACCAGCACGTAGAGGCTGTCCCGCGCCGAGACCGCCAGCTCGCGCCAGAGCGGGACCTCCGGCGGGGTGGGCGCGCCGCCCTCGGTCTCGTCGACCTTCTCGCAGAGGGACTCGTAGAACGGCTGGCCGACCAGCAGGGTGGCCGCGGTGAAGGTGATCACGGAGATCAGCAGCCCGCCGCCGAAGACGATCGCGGCGAGTGCGGTGCGCAGCAGGCCCTGCCAGGGCGAGCCCCAGTCGTCGGCGAACGGCGTGGCCCACCGCGCGAGGTCCTCCGACCAGCCGCCGAGGAACACCAGCGCCACCACGTACCCGACCAGGGTGATCAGTGCGGGCAGCATCCCGAACGCCCACCAGCGGCCGTGCCGGCCCACCCACTTCTGGCCCTTGGCCAGGTACCCCAACCCCGCAGCAAGATCTCGCATAGGGGGAAGGTTAGGGGCTCGCCCGTCGGCGGGTCATCTCCGTCCCGTCATGATCCGGTACCGGTGGCGGGCCGGGTCGCCGCCGTGCGGTGCGCGACCGTGGCCGGACACGACGCCGGGCCCGGGAGCCTCCGCAACGGCTCCCGGGCCCGGTGTGGGCGGTGTGTCCGGATCAGGCGGCCGGTGCCACCGCCGCGGCCCGTCGCCGGCGGCCCACCACGGCCGATGCCGTCAGCACGATCGCTGCGGCGACCAGCGACAGGTACATCTGCTTGCGCCCGTCGGCGTCCGTGAACATGTACGCCATCACGAAGCCGATCATGCCGATCGCGGCCCAGGTGAGGTAGGGGTACAGCCACATCCGGACGGTCAGGCGCTCGGGCGACTCGCGCTCGATGATCTTGCGCATCTTCAGCTGGGAGAAGCAGATCACGACCCAGACGAAGAGCGCCACCGCGCCCGAGGAGTTGAGCAGGAAGGAGAAGACGGTGTCGGGGGAGGTGTAGTTGAAGAACACCGCCACGAAGCCGAAGACCACCGAGGAGAGGATCGCGACGCGCGGCACACCGCGGTTGGTCACGGAGGCGAAGGCCTTGGGGGCGTCGCCGCGCTGACCGAGCGAGAAGGCCATCCGGGAGGCGGTGTACATCCCCGAGTTGAGGCAGGAGAGCACGGCGGTCAGCACGATCACGTCCATCACCTGGCCGGCGCCCGGGATGCCGACGTGCTCCAGCACGGCCACGTAGGGGCTGCCCTTGACGGCCGCGGAGTCCCACGGCAGCAGGGTCACGACCAGCAGGATCGAGCCCAGGTAGAAGATCCCGATGCGCCAGATCACGCTGTTGGTGGCCTTGCTGACCGCCTTCTCCGGGTCCTCCGACTCGCCGGCGGCCAGGGTGACGATCTCACTGCCCATGAAGGCGAAGACCACGGTGAGCATGCCGGTGAACACCGCTCCCACCCCGTGCGGCAGGAAGCCGCCGTGGCCGGTCAGGTTCTCCGTGCCGACCGCGTGGGTGCCGGGCAGCAGCCCGAACGCGGCCAGGATGCCGATCACCAGGAAGGCGGCGATCGCCACCACCTTGATGCCGGCGAACCAGAACTCGAACTCGCCGTAGGAGGCGACCGAGAAGAGGTTGGTGGCGGTCAGCACCGCCATCACGATCAGCGCCCACCCCCACTGCGGCACCCCGGGCACCCAGTTGTTGAGGATCTTCGCGCCGGCGGTGGCCTCGACGGCCAGCACCACGACCCAGAAGAACCAGTACAGCCAGCCGATGGAGAAGCCGGCCCAGCGGCCGAGCGCCCGGTCGGCGTAGGCCGAGAACGATCCGCTCTGCGGGTCGGCCGCCGCCATCTCGCCGAGCATCCGCATCACCAGGACGACCAGCACGCCGGCCAGGGCGTAGGAGAGCAGGATGCCGGGGCCGGTGGACGCGATGCCCGCGCCGGAGCCGACGAACAGGCCGGCGCCGATCACGCCGCCGATCGCGATCATCGACAGGTGGCGGTTCTTGAGCCCGGCCTTCAGGTGGCCGTCGCCGCCGTGACCGGGGTGGAGCTGCTTCTGCTGCTGCGGAGCGGCATCGGCCGGCGGCGAGCCGGCCGAGGTGGTGGTTTCCGCACTCATCGAGGGTGCCCTTTGCCTTTCCAGCGCGGCTGCCCCTCGGCTCGTACGCCGGAGGGTGGGGGACGGACCCGCGCATTGCGGTGCAACTTAACTTCTACCTACGAGTATCGGAACAAGGCCTCGGCAAATGTCCGCTCAGCGGACACGAAGTGCCAGGTCAGGGCGGGTGAAGTGGGTAGGCGGAAAGCTCAAATCTGACACAGCACCAGTCGCTGGGGCGACTTCGGGGGCCGTCGTCGGGGCGGGCCGGGGGGCCGTTCATACTGGCCGCGTGATGATCGTCCTCGTGGTGCTCGGTCTGCTCGCCGTCCTCGCCGTCCTGGCCCTCGCGCACTGGTACCTCTGGCGGCGCCTGGTGCGCGACGTCTCCGCTCCCGGCGGGTGGTGGCGCCGGACGGGCACCGTGCTCGCCGTCGTCCTGCCGCTGCTCTCGGTGGGCGCGCTGGTCGGCGGGGAGACGCTCCCGCTCGGTGTCGAGCGCTGGCTGGCCTGGCCGGGCTACCTCTGGCTGGCGGTGATGCTGTACCTGCTGATGGCGCTGGCGGTCGGCGAGGCCGTCCGGCCGCTGCTGCTCCGGCTGCCGCGCCTGCGGGCCGCCGCCCCGTCGGAGCCGGCGGGTGAGCCCCCGGCGGCCGACGACGAGCCGTCCGCCGTGCCGGCGGTCGACGACGAGCCGTCCGCCGTGCCGTCGCCCGGGCGACGGCTCTTCGTCGCCCGGACGCTCGCGATCGGCGCCTCGGGTGCGGCGGCCGCGGTGGTCGGCACCGGCGCGTACGGGGTGCTGCGCGGGCCGCGGCTGAAGCAGGTCACCGTGCCGCTGGCGAAGCTGCCCGCGCGGGCGCACGGCTACCGGATCGCCGTGGTCAGCGACATCCACCTCGGGCCGATCCTCGGCCGCGGGCACACCCGGCGGATCGTCGACACGATCAACGGCGCACAGCCCGACCTGATCGCGATCGTCGGCGACCTGGTCGACGGTACGGTGCCCGAGCTCGGCCGTGCCGCCGAGCCGTTGGCGCAGCTGCGGGCGCGCGACGGCGCGTACTTCGTCACCGGCAACCACGAGTACTTCTCCGGTGCGGCGCCCTGGGTGGACTTCGTCCGCGAGCTGGGCGTCCACCCGCTGCAGAACGCCCGGGTGGAGCTCGCGGGGTTCGACCTCGCCGGGGTCAACGACATCGCCGGGCGCTCCGAGGGCGACGGCCCGGACTTCGACAAGGCGCTCGGCGACCGCGACCGGGCCCGCACCTCCGTGCTGCTCTCGCACCAGCCGGTCACCATCCACGACGCCGTCCGGCACGGCGTCGACCTCCAGCTCTCCGGCCACACCCACGGCGGCCAGCTCTGGCCCGGCAACTACCTGGCCGAACTGGCCAACCCCACCGTCGCCGGCCTGGAGCGCTACGGCGACACCCAGCTCTACGTGACCCGGGGGGCGGGGGCCTGGGGGCCGCCGGTACGGGTCGGCGCCCCGTCCGACATCACCATCGTCACGCTGGCCTCGCTCCAGGCCTGAGGGCCGCGCGGGCCCGGGCCTGTTCCTCTTCGGGTCGGCCGCCCTCAGGCCTGCTCGCCCTCGCCCTCGGTGTCGATGTGCGGCAGCACCCGGTCCAGGACGCGGGGCGTCCACCAGGCGGCCGGCCCGAGCAGCGTCATCACGGCCGGTACCAGGAGCAGCCGCACCACGGTGGCGTCGATCAGCACGCTGACGGCCAGCCCGAGGCCCATCATCTTGATCACGATGTTGTCGCTCACGATGAAGGCGGCGAACACGCTGACCATGATGAGCGCCGCGCAGCTGATCACCCGGGCGGTGATCTCCAGGGCGTGGGCCACGCTGCCCCGGCTGTCCCCGGTGCGCAGCCAGGCCTCGTGCACCCGGGAGAGCAGGAAGATCTCGTAGTCCATGCTGAGGCCGAAGACGATGGCGAACATCATCATCGGGACGTAGCTCTCGATCGGCACTTTGCCGGAGACCCCGAGCGCGGGCCCGCCCCAGCCCCACTGGAAGACCGCCACCAGGACGCCGTACGAGGCGGCGATGGAGATCAGGTTGAGCACGGCTGCCTTCACCGCGATCAGCAGGCCCCGGAAGACGAGCAGGATGATCAGGAAGGCCAGGCCGACCACCACGGCGATGATCGGCAGCAGGCGGGCGGCGACGATGTCGCCGAACTCGACCTGGGCGGCCGTCGTGCCGGTCACGTAGGCCGTGGCGCCGGTCCCCGCCACGGCCTGCGGCAGGACGGTGTCGGAGAGCCGGCCGACCAGCTGGGTGGTCTGCTCGTCCTGCGGCCGCTGGGCGGGCGTGACGGTGTTGAACAGCACGTCACCGTCGGAGCTGGTCTGCAGCGGGGTGACGCCGGCGGTGTCGGCCGTGCCGGCCAGCGCCTGCTGCACGGAGCTCTGCAGCGCGGGCCGGGCGTCGGCCGGGACGGCACTCTGGTCGACCACCACGGTGATCGGGCCGTTGGAGCCCGGACCGAAGGCCTCGGACATCAGGTCGAAGGCGCGCCGGTCGGTGAAGCTGGTCGGGTCGGCCCCGTCGTCGATGTGGCCGAGCTGGATGGAGAAGAGCGGGACGGCGAGGATGCCGACGACGACCACCCCGGCCGTCAGGAACCACCACGGGCGGCGCTCCACCCGCTGGGCGTAGCGGTGCCACGTCCCGGTGATCTCCTCCCCGGGCGCGGCCCCGGTCTCGGCGACCGGCCGGTGCACCGTCCAGCGGTCCATCCGGCGGCCGATCAGGCCCATCAGGGCGGGGAGCAGGGTCAGCGCGGCGAGGACGGCGGAGATCACGGTCACCCCGGCGGCGGCGCCGAGCTTGGCGATGAAGTTGACCCGCGAGACGACCAGCCCGGCCAGGGCGATGACCACGGTGCAGCCGGAGACCAGGACCGCCCGGCCGCTGGTCGCCACGGCGTGCCCGGCGGCGGCCACCGGGTCCCTGCCGTCCATCAGGCTCTGCCGGTGCCGGGTGAGCAGGAAGAGCGCGTAGTCGATGCCGACGCCGATGCCGATCATGGTCGCCAGGGTCGGGGCCACGGTGGCGAAGGTGGTGGCCGCGGCCAGCAGGCCGAGCAGCCCGAGACCGACGACGGCGCCGATCAGGGCGGTGACCAGCGGCAGGCCGGCCGCGATCACGCTGCCGAAGCCGATCAGCAGGACGACGATCGCGACCCCGAAGCCGATCAGCTCGCTGACCCGGTCGTCGGCCGCCGGACGCGCCAGTTCGCCGAGCGGCCCGCCGTACTCGACCTCCACCCCGGCCGCCCGCAGCGGGGCGACGGCCGCGTCCACGCCGTCGAGGTAGTCGGCGCCGAGGGTCGTGGGGTTCACGTCGAAGCGGACGGTGATGTAGCCGGTGAGGCCGTCCGCCGCGAGCGGGCCGCCGGGCGGGGCGGGCTGGCCGGCCGGCGGCAGCGGGCTCTGCGCGGACTGCACGTGCGGCAGTTCGCGCAGCGAGCCGACCACCTGGTCGACCTGGCTCTGGAAGCCGGTCAGCGGCTGGGCGTCGTGCAGCACCACCTGGGCGCTGGTGCCACCGACCGAGGGCTCGTGCGCCTGGAGGACGTTGCGGCCCTCCTGCGCCTGGGTGTTCGAGAGCGAGAAGTCGTCCGAGAACGTCCCGCCGACCGCGCGGTCGATCACCTGGACGCCGGCCAGCGCGACCAGCCAGAGCACGATCACCAGGACGGAGTGGCGCGCGCACCACTCGCCGAGTCTGCGCAGGGAGCCGGGCCGGGGCGGTTGCGCGGGCCGGGCCGGGGCGGGGATGCGGGCTGGGCCGCCCGGGGACGTGGGCATGGACGCTCCTGGGGGCCGGAGGTGACGCTCTGTCACGCTTGCTCGGGCGAGACCGCGGAGTCCCGATGCTAGGGAGCGGAGCCGCGCGATCCGCTCCGATCCCCGGGTGACACGCGCCGGTGCCTCCGTTCGGCGGGTCGGGCCCCTGCGCTCCCGGGCCTGCGGGGCCCTCAGGCCGGGCGCAGCTCCAGCACGACGACCCGCCCGGCCTCCGGCCGCCCGGTCAGACGGGCGGCCAGGATCCGCGGGATGTCGCTCTCCTGCGAGTACCCGGGCACCACCGTCACCTCGGCCCGCCGCACCCCGGGCTCCCCGGCCACGGCGTAGGACACGGCGTACGTGGTCCGCTCCGGCGGCGGGGGCACCTCCGTCCCCGGCATGGCGCCACCTCCTCGCTCCGTCGCCCATTGTCCGCCGCCGCGGCCCGCTGCGGCGGCCGGGAGCGGCGGCTCGGACCGGACCGGACCGGACCGTGTGGCCGATCGGGGTGAATCCGGGCAGAGTGGGAGATCTCCGGTAGGGGGAGCCGTCCGGGAAGGGGCGACCCCATGCAGACCACCTGGAAGGGGACGATCAGCTTCGGGCTGGTCAGCATCCCCGTCCACCTGTACTCCGCCACCCAGGAGCACGACGTCCCGCTGCACCAGGTGCACGCGAAGGACGGCGGCCGGGTGCGGATGAAGCGGTACTGCGAGCAGGAGGAGAAGGAGGTCCCGTACGCGGAGATCGCCAAGGGCTACGAGTCGCCCGACGGACGCACCGTCACCCTCACCGACGAGGACCTCGCCGACCTGCCGCTGCCCAGCAAGAAGGTCATCGACGTGCTGGCGTTCGTGGACGCCGCCGAGATCGACCCGCTGATGTTCTCCAAGGCGTACTACGTCGGCGTCGCCGACAAGGCCGCCGCCAAGCCGTACGCGCTGCTGCGCGACGCGCTCACCGAGTCCGGCCAGATCGCGGTCACCAAGATCGCGCTGCGGACCAGGGAGTCCCCGGCGGTGCTGCGGGTGCACGACGGGACGCTGGTGCTGCAGACCTGCATCTGGCCCGACGAGGTCCGGTCGGCGGCCGGGATCGCGCCCGAGGAGCAGGTGACCGTGCGGCCGCAGGAGCTGAAGATGGCGCGCTCGCTGATGGACACGCTCTCCGAGGACTTCGACCTCTCCCAGCTCCACGACGACTACCAGCAGGCGCTGCAGCAGGTCATCGAGGCCCGGATCCAGGGCGTCGAGGTGCCCCACGAGGAGGAGCCCGGCGAAGCGCCGGACAACGTCATCGACCTGATGGCGGCGCTGCGCAGCAGCCTCAAGGAGGCCAAGGGCGGGCACCGCGGCCGCCGGGCCGCGGCAGACGCCGAGCCGGAAGCCGAGCCGGAAGCCGCGGAGCAGCCGGCGCCCCGCAAACGCGCGTCCGCCGCCAAGAAGACCACGGCCGCCAAGAGCACGGCCGCCAAGAGCATGGCGGGCAAGGCCACGACCGCCAAGGCCGCCGGCACCGCCAAGAAGACCACCAGCAGGAAGTCCGCAGCTCCCAGCAAGGCCTCGTGAGCTGATCACCGGCAGTCACCGACGTCCGGAGGCGATCCCAGATGGACCTACTGACCTACAAGGCGCTCGACACCGGCCCCGACGCGCCGAAGCACCCGAGTCTGGCGCACCGCGCCTGGCACGGTCTGCTCAGCCTCGGCCCGACGGCCGTGATCCTGCTGCTCGCGTTCTCGCTCGGCCTCGGCGCCGTAGGGGCCCAGGTGACCTCGCTGCCGTGGCTGATCGTCTTCAGCATCGTGTGGGGCATCACCCTGATCGCGCTCTGCGGCATGGTCGCGCGCTGGATGACCCCCGGTCAGGGCAAGCACCGGATGGCCTCCTGAGCCGGCCGGGGCGGCGGTCGCGGGACCCCGGCCGGCCGGGCCGGGGTCCGGAGCCTCGGGCTCTCAGGCCACCCAGACGGTGGTGATGTTGCAGAACTCGCGGATCCCGTGGTCCCCCAGCTCCCGCCCGAAGCCCGAGCGCTTGACGCCGCCGAACGGCAGCGCCGGGTGCGAGGCCGTCATGCCGTTGAAGAACACCCCGCCCGCCTGGATGTCCCGGACGAAGCGCTCCTGCTCGGCCGGGTCGGTGGTCCAGACGTTGGAGCTGAGCCCGAACGGCGTGTCGTTGGCCAGCGCGACCGCCTCGTCCAGGTCGGCGACCTCGTAGACGGTGGCGACCGGGCCGAAGGTCTCCTCCAGGTGGATCCGCATCGCCGGGGTGATGCCGGTCAGCACGGTCGGCTCGTAGAACCAGCCGCCGTCCCGGCCCTCGGGGCGCCGGCCGCCGCACTCCACCCCGGCCCCGTGCGCCCGGGCGTCCTCGACCAGCTCCTCGATGTCGTCCCGCCCCTGGCTGCTGGCCAGCGGGCCGACCTCGGTCGCCTCGTCCATCGGGTCGCCGACCGTCAGCGCCCGCATCGCGGCGGTGAACGCCTCGGTGAACCGCCGGTACACGTCGGTGTGCACGATGAAGCGCTTGGCGGCGATGCAGGACTGTCCGTTGTTCTGCACCCTGGCCCGTACGGCGGTGGCCACGGCGGCGTCCAGATCGGCGCTCGGGAGGACGACGAACGGGTCGCTGCCGCCGAGCTCCAGCACGGCCTTCTTCACCTCGTCCGCGGCCGCGGCGGCCACCGCCCGCCCGGCGGGCTCGCTGCCGGTCAGCGTCACCGCGGCGACCCGGCGGTCGCGGACGATGCCCTCCACCGCGCCCGAGCCGATCAGCAGGGTCTGGAAGCAGCCCTCCGGGAACCCGGCCCGGCGGAACAGCTCCTCCAGCGCCACCGCCGTGCGGGGCACGTTGGACGCGTGCTTCAGCAGGCCGACGTTGCCCGCCATCAGGGCGGGCGCCGCGAACCGGACCACCTGCCAGAACGGGAAGTTCCACGGCATCACGGCCAGCACCACCCCGATCGGGCGGTAGCGGACGTAGGCGCGGGCGGCGCCGGAGTCGGCGACGTCGGCCGGGGCGGGGTGCTCGTCGGCGAGCAGCGCCTCGGCGTTCTCGGCGTACCAGCGCATCGCCTTCGCACACTTGGCGGCCTCGGCGCGGGCGGCCGCCAGCGGCTTGCCCATCTCCTCGGTCATCGTGCGGGCGACGGCCTCCCGGTCCTCGTCCAGCAGGTCGGCCGCGCGGCGCAGCAGCTCGGCGCGGTACGCGAAGGACGTGGTGCGGTAGGTCCGGAACGTCGCGTCGGCGCGGGCCAGCCGCTGCTCGATGCCGGCGGCGTCCAGCGCTTCGAAGGTCTCCAGGGTCTCGCCGGTCGCGGGGTTGACGCTTGCGATGGCCATGCGGTGGGCTCCCAGGTGTCCGTGGGGGGTTGCTCCGGAGTCGTTGCTCCACCCTCGCCGACACCCGGCCCGGTGCGCACCACCGCCGCCCGGCGTGTCCCGCCGGGCGGCGGCCGCCCGGGCCTCACTCCGGCAGCGACTCCACCCGCGCCGCGGCCTCCCGCGCGCGGGCACCGGCCCTGGTCCGGCCGGCCGTGACCAGCCGGTTCGGGAACCGGTGCAGGTACTCGGCCTCCAGCTGCCCGGTCCGCAGCGTGTGCCGCTTCAGGGCCTCCTCCGACCCGTACAGGAACGTCTCGTGCCTGGTCCGGTGCAGCTGTTCCAGCTCGTGCAGCAGCGTGTCGTTGCCCAGGGCGTGTGCGGAGATGCCCGCGGGCCTGATGTGCGGAGCGTCGTCGCCGTGCCGCATGTCCACTACCTCCTCGGCGCAGGGCCCCCGGTACCCGAGTGCCCCGTCACCGTGACCGGTACACCATTCGCGGGGGTCGCCGGAGTATCGACAGGAAGTCCCGTACCGGCAGTGTCGTCGCCCCCGGGGGCTTTCGCCAGGCGTGCGGCCCCGCCGCCGCGGGTGGGGCGCGGCGAGCCCTCCGGCGAGGCGGGGGTGGGTCGGATCGTACGATGACTATCCGGACGCCCTTTCATTCCCCTCCCAGAGCTCGGATCGATCACCCATGCCGCTCCCCAAGGCCGAACTGCACCTGCACATCGAAGGCACCCTGGAGCCCGAGCTGGCCTTCGCGCTCGCCGGGCGCAACGGTGTCACGCTCCCGTACGCCGACACCGAGGAGCTGCGCCGGGCGTACTCCTTCAGTGACCTGCAGTCGTTCCTGGACCTCTACTACGCGCTGATGGCGGTGCTGCGCACCGAGGACGACTTCGCGGACCTCGCGGACGCGTACCTGGCCCGGGCCGCCGAGCAGGGGGTGCGGCACGCCGAGATCTTCTTCGACCCGCAGGCGCACACGGCGCGCGGGGTGCCGCTGGGCGTGGTGGTGGAGGGCCTCGGGCGGGCGCTGGAGCGCAGCGAGGAGCGGTACGGGATCAGCACCCGCCTGATCATGTGCTTCCTGCGGGACGAGTCCGCCGAGTCCGCGCTGGAGACCTTCGAGGCCGCCCGGCCGTACTTCGGCCGGATCACCGGGATCGGGCTCGACTCGGCGGAGGTCGGCCACCCGCCGGCCAAGTTCCGCGAGGTCTACCGGCGCGCCGCCGAGGCCGGGCTGCACCGGGTCGCCCACGCGGGGGAGGAGGGTCCGGCGGCGTACATCACCGAGGCCCTGGACGTGCTGGGCGTCGAGCGGATCGACCACGGCCTGCGCTGCCTGGAGGACCCGGCGCTCGTCGACCGCCTGGTCCGCGAGCAGGTTCCGCTGACCCTCTGCCCGCTCTCCAACGTGCGTCTGCGCTGCATCGACACCCTGGCCGACCACCCGCTGCGCGCCATGCTCGCGGCCGGCCTGCTGGTCACCGTCAACTCCGACGACCCCGCGTACTTCGGCGGCTACGTCGACGACAACTTCCGCGCCGTCGAGGCGGCGCTCGCCCTCGCCCCGGAGACGCTGCGCCTGCTCGCCGCCAACTCCTTCCGCGCCTCCTTCCTGGACGAGGACCGCCGTGCGGCCCTGCTGGCCGAGGTGGCGGCCTACGAGTTCGAACCCGTCGGCGCCTGACCCGCGCCGGGGGTGCCCGCCCGCCCCTCCCCGGTCCGGTCGTGGCGCAGCAGTACGGCGCCGTCGGGGAAGGGGCGGGGTCCGCGCAGGGTGAGGGCGGTGGGGTGGTCGCCGGCTCCGGGTCACGGCGGGCCCGGAGCCGACGGGAGGCTCAGACCAGGGTGCTCCAGTAGTACCAGAACCGGTTGAGGATCAGCAGCGCGATCACCGCGTACCAGAGCGCCGGCACCACCCAGTGGTAGCGGGCGGCCTCGCGCACCACCGGGCGCAGGGCGCGCGGGGTCGGGATCACGCCGGTGCGCAGATTGTGCAGGGTGGTGTACCAGAACAGCGGGATCATGGCCGCCCAGACCACCATGCAGTACGGGCAGAGCGCCCCGATCCGGTACAGCGCCTGGTACGCCAACCAGGTCACGAAGCCGATCCCGAAGACCGTCCCGGCCTGGAGGCCGAGCCAGAACCAGCGCCGGTACGTCGCCCCGGCGAGCAGGCCCGCACCGATCGCGATCACCACGGCGAAGCCGACCAGGCCCAGCAGCGAGTTGGGGAAGCCGAAGGCCTCGGCCTGGTCGCTGCGCATGATCGAGCCGCAGCTGATGATCGGGTTGATGTTGCAGTTGGGGACGTACGACGGGTCCTCCAGCAGCCGGATCTTGTCCAGCGTGAGGACGGCCGAGGCGAAGATCCCGATCGCCCCGCCGATCAGCAGCAGGAGGGCGAACGGCCCGCTCGCGCCGTGGCCGCGAGCGGGCGCGGCGACGGCGCCGGGGGCCGTCATCCGGTCACCTGCTTGACCATCGCGGTGAACCGCTCGGGCGTGACGGGCGCGCCGTTCGTGAAGACGTCGAGCTTGGTGCCGTCCAGCTTCACCGTCGGGGTGCCGGTGACGCCGCTCTTGTCGAAGGCCTTGTTCACCTGGTTGGCCCACGGGGTGTAGGTGCCGTCCTGGACGGCCTTGACGAAGGCGTCGGTCTTCAGCCCGGGGACCTGGCCGGCCAGGTCGAGCAGCCGGTTCACGTCGGCGAAGCCGTCGTTGCGCTCGTCGGGCTGGTTGGCGTACAGCACGTCGTGGAACTGCTTGAACTTGTCCACGCCCTCGTTGAGCGCCGCGCCGGCGGCGGCCAGCGCGGTGCGCGAGCCCTTGCCGCCCAGGCCCTGGTCCAGGAAGGTCGCCAGGTGGTACTCGATCTTGTACGTGCCGTCGTCGGCGAGCTGCTGGATGGTCGTGCCGTTGGTGGTCTCCAACTGCTCGCAGTACGGGCAGCGGAAGTCCTCGTAGATCTCCAGGGTGTGCGGGGCGTCGGCCTTGCCGTAGGTGATCACGGTGCCGTCGGCGCCGCCGGCGTTGGCGGGGGTGACCAGCGGTCCGGCGGCGGCGGTGTCACCGGAGCCGGAGGAGCCGCCGACGGCGAAGGCCACGCCCGCCGCCAGGGCGAGCACGGCGGCGGAGGCGGCGCCGACGACGGTCCGGCGGCGGATCCGCGCCGACCGCTGCGTCCGCTCGCGCTCCTCGCGCATCCGGTCGGTGGCGGCGCGCCGGGCGGCGTTCCCGGTGGTCTTGCCAGGCGTGGTCTTGGCGGACGTGCCGGACGGGCGCTGGGGCTTCTTGCTCATGGTGGGTGTCGTCCTGTGCTCTCGGTCGGTGGGACGGGCGGGCGCGCAGGGGCGCGCGGCGGGAACGACCGGCGGAGAAAGCGGGGGAGGGGGTTCTCAGCAGGCCGGGGCGGGCACCGGAGGCCCGCGGCGGACGGCGGGGCTGAGCAGGACGTCCTCGACGGGGACGCGGACCCGGCTGGCGCGGGGGAAGGGCATCCGCACCACCGGGCGGGCCGGGACGGGCGCGGCGAGCAGCAGCAGCCAGCGGCCGGCGGCGGTCAGGAAGCGCTGCGCGAAGTCGCCGAGCACCCGCGCGGAGCGGGCGAGGCCGTTCAGCGCGGCGTCGGCGCGACGCAGCCAGAAGGCGGCGGCCAGGGCGATCACGGAGTGCAGCACCAGGAGCGCCACCAGGGCTGCGGAGTGGGAGACCCCGTGGCCCAGCAGGACCCCGCCGAGCGAGCCGCCGCCGCACAGCAGCGGCTCGAAGCCCCGGGCGGAGCCGGGCGGGAGCGTGGGGCAGGTGCTCTGGGCGAGGTCGAACAGCGCGCTCAGGCCCAGCTCCAGCGGCAGGAACACCGCCGCGATCGCCGGGTAGCCGCGCTCGGATCCCGCGAGGGCGAAGGCCACCGCGAAGACGGCGCCGCCGGCCACGGCCAGCGTGCCGAACGGCAGCGGGCGCCCGGTGACCAGCACCTGGCCGAGCCCGGCGAGCAGCACGACCAGCGCGGCGAAGATCGCCGCGCGAAGCGTCCTGGGGGCCGGGCCGGTACTCATGGCATCCGAGTCTGCCACAGGTTGAATGCTGGACGACCGGGGCGAAGGGCTCCTGTGAAGATCCTCACGACCGGCTCTGAGCTGGGCTTATCCGCTTCTTACGGGCCGGGCCCGGGTGGCCCCGGCCCTACGCGGCGGCCGTCCGGGCCTCCACGATCTCCCGGAAGAGCTCCAGGTCGGCGCGGACCACCCGCTCGATCGCCCCGGCCTGGGCAAAGCCGCGCGGCCCGCCGAACACCTGCTGCACCGCCTCCGGGTCGTACTCGACGCGGATCTGCAGCCGGGTGTGGCCCCCGTCGAGCGGCAGCAGCGCGAACGCGCCGTGCAGCTGCAGGCCGTCCAGCGTCCGCCAGGCCATCACCCGGCCCCGGCCCCGGTCGGTGATCTCGGTCTCGACGTCCCGCTCGGTGCCGTCGACCTCCACCCCGAGGTGGGCGAGGTTGCTGCCGTGCGGGTAGGCGCTGCGCACCCCGCCCACGAACCGCGGGTAGTCGTGGACCCGGTGCAACTGCTCCCAGGCCGCCAGCACCGGGGCATCGATGTCGATCTGCTCCTCGAGCGTGCTCATGACGGGGCCGGACCTCCTCGGGTGGGCTCTCCGGTGGTGCGCGGGCACCTCCAGCCTGCGCCCACCGGCCGCCGCGGGGCAACGACGGCCGTCGAACCGAACGGCCGGAAGGCGGGGGCGGCCGGACCGGCGGGCGGCTGTCGGGGGTCTGCGCGAGACTGGGCGCATGCCGGAACTGCCCGAGGTCGAGGCCCTCAGCGCCTTCCTGTCCGAGCGGCTGACCGGGCGGGTGATCGCCCGGGTGCAGCCGGTGGCCATCAGCGCCCTCAAGACCTACGACCCGCCGGTGACGGCGCTGGAGGGGCGGACGGTCGGCCCGGTCACCCGGCACGGGAAGTTCCTCGACATCGAGGCCGGCGGTCTGCACCTGGTCGTCCACCTGGCCCGGGCCGGCTGGCTCCGCTGGAAGGACAGCCTGCCGGCCGAGCCCCCGCGCCCGGGCGGCAAGAACCCGCTGGCCCTGCGGGTGCGGCTGGACGGGCCCGCCGGGGACGGCTTCGACCTCACCGAGGCGGGCACCAAGAAGGGGCTCGCGGTGTACGTGGTGGCGGACCCGGCCGACGTCCCCGGTGTCGCCAGGCTCGGCCCGGACCCGCTGGACCCGGACTTCACCCTGGCGGACTTCACCGCCCTGCTGCACGGTGAGCGACGCCGGCTGAAGGGTGTGCTGCGGGACCAGAGCGTGCTGGCCGGGGTCGGCAACGCCTACTCGGACGAGGTGCTGCACGCGGCGCGGATGTCGCCGTACAAGCTGGCGTCGAGCCTGACGGAGGCCGAGACGGCCCAGTTGTACGAGGCACTGGGCACCACCCTGCGCGAGGCGGTGGAGCGTTCGCGCGGGCTGGCGGCGGGGGAGCTGAAGGCGGAGAAGAAGCTCGGCCTGCGGGTGCACGGCCGGACCGGGCAGCCGTGCCCGGTCTGCGGGGACACCGTGCGCGAGGTGTCGTTCGCCGACTCCTCGCTGCAGTACTGCCCGACCTGCCAGACCGGCGGCAAGCCGCTCGCGGACCGGCGGCTCTCGCGGCTGCTGAAGTAGCGCGACCTCGCGGTGGGACCCCCGGGGCGGCGGGCGGGACCGCGCCGCCCCGGGGGTACCGGTGGGGCTACGGCTTCCGGGCGACGCCGCCCCAGTAGTAGGCCGCGGTCGGGTCGGCCGGCGGCTCGCCGTCCGGGCGCCAGGCCATCACGGGGGCGACGCCGGGCTCGATCAGCTCCCAGCCGTCGAAGAACCGGGCCACCTCCTCGCGGGTGCGCGGGACGAGGGTCATCCCGCCCGCCCGGGCCGCCTCGGCGACCTTGGCGACGCTCTCCGGGTCGAAGTCCTGGGTGGGGTGGGTGAGCGCGAGGCAGCTTCCGCTGGGCAGCGCGTCGCGCAGCGCGGCGACCTTGGCCCACGGGTCGTCCTCGTCCGCGACCAGCATCAGGACGGCGATCATCAGCAGGCCGACCGGCCGGTCGAGGTCCAGCGTGGAGGTGAGCGCCGGGTCGCCGAGCAGCTCGGTGGGCTTGCCGAGGTCGGCGTGGATGTAGGTGGTGCGGCTGGCCGGGGTGGAGACCATCAGCGCGCGGGCGTGGGCCAGCACGATCGGGTCGTTGTCGACGTAGACCACGCGGGTGCCCGGGCTGACCGCCTCGGCGATCTCGTGGGTGTTGGGCGAGGTGGGGATGCCGGTACCGAGGTCGAGGAACTGGTGGATGCCCTGCTCCCGGGCCAGGTAGCGGACGGCGCGGCCCTGAAAGGCCCGGTTCTCCTTGGCCATCGCCTTCACGCTGGGGACGGCCTGCTCGATGGCCTGTCCCATGGCGCGGTCCGGCGGGAAGTTGGTCTTCCCGCCCAGCCAGTAGTCGTACACGCGCGCGGAGTGCGGAGCGCTGGTGTCGACGCCGAAGCGCTCCCACTCGCTCAGCTCGACGGCGTCGTCCTGGGGCTGGTCGGAGAAGTCCTGACTTGTCGTCATGGCCACGTCCTCTGAAGACAGATCATCACACTGGGGAGGTCAGCGTAGCGGTCCGGTCGGGGTGGTGGTCGCCCGGTCCACCGGGCCGGGGTGGATCTGGGCCGTCGGAGTGACGCTGGGGGCCGTCGGGGTTGCCGGTGGGAGGCGCGACGGTTCACGGGGGAAGCATTGATCATGCTGTCTGATCGTCATACTTCGCGTAGATTGCTGCTGGTCGCGGCCGGGATGTCGCTGCTCGGGGTCGCCGGCTGCCGGGGATCGCAGGACGTCGACGGCGGGAGTGCCACGCAGGGCGCCGAGGCGGCCGGTGCGGCGTCGGACGGACCCGCCGCCGCTCCCGCCTCCGCCCCCTCGGTTCCTTCGTCTCCTTCGGCTTCCTCGGCGCCGCCGTCCGTGGCCCCGTCCCCCACGCCGTCCGCCCCCGCTCCCACGGCCTCCGTCTCGCCGGTGGCCGCGCCCCGGAAGCTGTCGGCCGCCGAGAGCAAACCGGTGTACGAACTCGACGCCGAGCGGAAGGTGGTGGCCCTCACCATCGACGACGGCCCGGACCCGCGGCACACCCCGACCGTGCTGGCCCTGCTGGAGCAGTACCGGATCCGGGCCACCTTCTTCCTGATCGGCGAGAACGCCGTCCAGTACCCCGACCTGGTCCGGGAGATCGCCGCTCGCGGTCACCACATCGCCAACCACACCTGGACCCACCCCGACCTGCGGAGCCTCTCCGACGCCAAGATCAAGGACGAGCTGGAGCGCACCTCGGACCTGCTGAACAAGGCCACCGGGAAGCCGCCGACCTGGTTCCGCGCGCCGGGGGGTGACTGGTCGACGGAGTCGTTCAAGATCGCCGCCGACCTCGGGATGCGGAACATGGCCTGGTCGGTGGATCCGCGCGACTGGGCCAGGCCGGGCACCGCCGTGATCACCGACCGGATCCTGAAGGACGTCCGTCCGGGCGCGATCGTGCTCAACCACGACGGCGGCGGGGACCGGTCGCAGACGGTGGCCGCGCTGAAGACGTACCTGCCGGTGCTGATCGACTCCGGGTACTACTTCACCGCGCCACCGGGGTGAGGATGGAGGCGCGGTGGGGAAAGTAGCGGCCTTACCTCTCAAACCACCCGAAAGAGTGGATTGGGAGAACCGTTTCTGCGATTTTGTGGCCTCTAGGGTGATAGCGCATCAATTCCCCAGGTACCTCTGCGTACCGCCCTGAAAGGGCCCACCCCCATGCGTATCCGCAACACCGTCCTCGCCGCCGCCAGCGCGCTGGCCCTCGTCCTCGCCGTGCCGACCTCCGCGGGTGCCGCCACCGGCGACTTCCTGTACAAGGTCGGGCCCGGCATCCCGGCCGGGCTGGCCGACCCGGCGAGCGGCGAGTGCATCAACCTCCTCGGAGCGACCGAGAAGGATCCGGCCTTCGCGCCCGAGAACTTCACCACCTCGACCGCCACCGTCTTCCTCGACTTCGACTGCAACGGCGACGTCTTCCGCGTGATGAACCCGGGCACGAAGCTCGGCAACCGGCTCAAGCTGCGGTCCGTCATCTTCTCCTGAGCCGGCCGACTCCGGTGGAGCGTGGAGCGGCCCGGCACGGTTCGCCGGGCTGCCCGCGCGGATCCGCAGGGCCGCCGATCGTCCTCGGCGGGGCGGGCGGCGTAGCGTGACGGGGGGAGGGTTTTCGTCCGCTCCGACCGCGGAGGAGGAACGATGTCCGCATCGGCACCCGACCCGGTGAAACAAGAGGAGTTCGCGGGTCGCACCCTGCAGCTGCTGAACGACGCCTGCCTGGGATTCATGGCCAGCATCGGCCACCAGACCGAGCTTTTCGACACCATGGCCGGGCTCGCCCCGTCGACCAGCGAGGAGATCGCCCGCGCCGCCGGGCTGAACGAGCGCTACGTCCGGGAGTGGCTGGGCAGCATGGTGGTCGGCGGGATCGTCGACTACGACCCGGAGCACGCCGCCTACACGCTGCCACCGGAGCACGCGGCCTCCCTCACCAGGGCGGCCGGACCGGACAACATGGCCGGGCTGATGCAGTACCTCGGGCTGATGGGCGAGGTCGAGCAGCAGGTCGTCGAGGCCTTCCGCAAGGGCGGCGGGGTGCCGTACTCGGCCTACCCGCGGTTCCAGGAGTTGCAGGCCGAGGAGTCGTCGCGGGTCTACGACCTGGCCCTGCTGGAGGGCATCCTGCCACTCGCCCCCGGGCTGACCGAGCGGCTGCGCACCGGGATCGACACGCTCGACATCGGCACCGGGCAGGGCCACGTGGTCAACCTGATCGCCCGGGCCTTCCCGGCGAGCCGGTGCACCGGCGTCGACATCTCGGAGGGCGGCATCGCCGCGGCGCGGGCGGAAGCCGCCGAGCTGGGCCTGGCCAACGCCCGCTTCGAGGTCGCCGACTCCGCCGCGCTCACCGGCTCCTACGACCTGGTCACCGCCTTCGACGTGATCCACGACCTGGCCCGGCCCGCCGAGACGCTGGCCGCCGTCGCCGGCGCGCTGCGGCCGGACGGCCTCTTCCTGATGGGCGACATCGCCGCCAGCAGCCGGCTGGAGGAGAACGTCGACCACCCGCTGGCCCCGGCGCTGTACGCACTGTCGACCTTCTACTGCATGACGGTCTCGCTCGGTGAGGGCGGCGCCGGTCTGGGCACGGTCTGGGGCGAGCAGACCGCCCGCCGGATGCTGGCCGAGGCAGGGTTCGGCGCGGTGGAGACCAAGCAGGTCGAGGGGGACGTGCTCAACCTGTACTACCTGGTGCAGCCGCCCGGGGGAGCCGCGTAGCGGGCCGACGGCGGGGAAGCCGAGAGGGGCCGGGGGTGGCCGGGGCCTGCGGTCGGACGTAGGTTCGAAGAGTCCGAGTGAAGGAGGGCGGCGATGACCGGCAACGGCTACGCACACCCCGAGGCGCTGGTCCCCACCGAATGGCTCGCCCAGCACCTCGACGACGGCACGATCCGCGTCGTCGAGGTGGACGAGGACACCACGGCGTACGAGCAGGGGCACATCCCGGGGGCGGTCGGCTGGAACTGGACCACCGACCTGCACAGCCGGGTGGGCCGCGACTACGCCGACCGCGAGGGCATGCAGCACCTGCTGCGCGCGGCCGGGGTGGAGGACGACACCACCGTGGTGCTGTACGGCGGCAACAACAACTGGTTCGCCGCCTACGCCTACTGGCTGCTGCGGCTGCGCGGCTTCGGGCCGGTGCGGCTGCTGGACGGCGGGCGGAAGAAGTGGGAGCTGGAGGAGCGCGAGCTCAGCCAGGAGGTGATGGACTACCAGCACAGCGCCTTGCGGCTGAGCGGGCCCGAACACCCCGAGGTGCGGGCCCTGCGCGACGAGGTGCTGGCCAAGGCCGAGGTGTTCGCCAAGCCCGGCTCGGACGCCGTCCTGGTGGACGTCCGCTCGCCGGCCGAGTACCGGGGCGAGGCGCTGGCCCCGCCGCACCTGCCGCAGGAGCAGGCGCAGGTGCCCGGGCACATCCCCGGCGCGGTGAACATCCCCTGGTCACAGGCGGCCAACGACGACGGCACCTTCCGGTCCGCCGAGGAGCTACGCGCGCTCTACGGCGACCAGGGCGTGGCGCAGGAGCGCGAGGTGATCGCGTACTGCCGGATCGGGGAGCGCTCGGCGTACACCTGGTTCGCGCTGACCGAGCTGCTCGGGTACCCGCACGTCAAGAACTACGACGGCTCGTGGACGGAGTACGGCTCGCTGGTGCGGGCGCCGGTGGCGCTGGGGGCGTGAGGAGGCCGGCCCCGGCCCCGGCCCTGCGCGGGCGCGGCGGCGGGTGAGGGGTGCGGCGGCGGGTGACGGGTGCGCGGCGGCACCATGTCGGCTCATTTCTTCTCATGAACATTTCATCCCGCAGGAGTGGGCCCGGGCTCACCGGGACAGGGATCGATCCGACCCACTGTCCCAGTGACCCCGGAGGACCACCGTGCGCAAGAGGCTGATCGTCTCTGCCGCCGCCGGCGCGCTCGCGCTGCTGCTGACCGTTCCCGCCTCCGCCGCCCAGGGCGGCCCCGGCGCGGCCGGCATCGGCGACACCTACTACCCGTACGCCGGCAACGGCGGATACAACGTCTCGCACTACGACATCCGCCTCAAATACCAGCCCGCGACCGACGAACTGGAAGGCACCGCCACCATCCTCGCCACCACGACCCAGGACCTCACCCGGTTCAACCTGGACTTCGTGCTCGGCGTCAAGGAGGTCCTGGTCAACGGCCGCACCGCCGCGTTCGCCAGTACCGGCGAGTCGGAGCTGGAGATCACCCCCGCCCGGCCGCTCGCCAAGGGCAGCCCGGTGACCGTCGTCGTCCGCTACGCCGACAAGCCCGGCGAGGTGGAGCGCGGCGGCTACTCCGCCTGGCTGCGCACCCCCGACGGCGGCGTCGCCGCCAACGAGCCGGAGAGCGCCGCCTGGTGGTACCCGAGCAACGACCACCCCACCGACAAGGCGACCTTCGACGTCTCCGTGCTGGTGCCCGACGGCACCCAGGCGATCAGCAACGGCATCCTCACCGGGCAGAGCTCCCGGGCCGGCTGGACCCGCTACAACTGGCGCCAGAGCAAGCCGCAGGCGACGTATCTGGCCACGCTGGCGATCGGCAGGTTCGACATCAGGACCGACACCACCCCGGGCGGGCTGCCCGTCGTCACCGCCTACAGCAAGGACCTCGGCGCCAACGACGGCGCGGCCCGGGCCAGCGTCGAGCGCACCGGTGAGCTGGTCGACTGGCTGAGCGGCTACTTCGGCGCCTACCCGTTCGACTCGATCGGCGGCTACGTGCCCAACGTGCCCACCGGCTACGCCCTGGAGACGCAGACCCAGATCTTCTACAGCCCGGCGCAGTTCTCCCGCGGCTCCAACACCTCCACCGTGGTGCACGAGCTGGCCCACCAGTGGTACGGCGACAGCGTCTCCGTCCAGCGCTGGAGCGACATCTGGCTCAACGAGGGCTTCGCCCGCTACGCGCAGTGGCTCTGGTCCGAGTCCGAGAACGAGGGCACCGCGCAGGAGCTCGCCGACTACATCTACTCCTACTACCCGGCCGACAACGCCTTCTGGACGATCAAGCCGGGCGACCCGGGCCCGGACCACCAGTTCGCCGGGGCCGTCTACGACCGCGGCGCGGTGGCCGTCCAGGCGCTGCGCAACGCCGTCGGCGACGAGGCGTTCTTCCGGATCCTGAAGGGCTGGCCGGCCGAGCGGCGCTTCGGCAACGCCAGCATCCCGCAGTTCCAGGCGTACGCCGAGCGGATCTCCGGCAAGCCGCTCGGGGACCTCTTCAACACCTGGCTGTTCACCGCCTCGAAGCCGGCGCTCTCCTCGGCGGGCGTGCCGGCGGCGCCGGTGGCCGGGGCGGGTGCGTCGGCACTGGCGCCGAGCGCCAAGGCGCGGCCGCAGGAGCCGAAGTCCTGGAAGAAGATCCAGGAGACCAACGCGATCCACGACCAGCGGCACTGACGCCCGGCCCGGCCGGCCGCGTGGAGCGGTCGGCCGGGCCGGCCCCCGGATGCCCGGGCGCTCAGGGTCTGGGCGCTCAGGACCGGGCGCTCAGGGCGTGGGCGCCGCGAGGGTCCGCGCCTCGGCGAGGATCAGGGCCTCGACACCGTAGAGGAACCGTTCCATCGCGGGGCGGGGGAGCACCGAGCCGTCCGCCGTCATCGCGAGCTGGAGCGCGTCCGGGGTCTGGAGGGCGTCCAGGGCGAAGGTGAGGCCGGGGCGGGGGGCGAACTCGACCGGCCAGGTGAGGGTGGTGCCGGTGGCGCCCGGGCCTGTCCCGGTGTCCGCGTCGGCCCCGGTAGCGGCCCCGGTGTCGGTCCCGGGCTCGGCGATCGCCACTGGGAGCAGGTCGCGGGTGTCGTTGAAGATGCAGGAGCGGTCGGCGAGCGGGCCGTGCTCGGCGGTCAGCCGGGCGATCTCCTCGTCCATCAGGCGCTTGTCGTAGTAGGCGTGCCGGTAGGTGGCGATCGAGGCGGCATGGGTGCGGCGGACGGCGTCGCCGAACTCCCCGTCGGCGGCCGGCAGGTGGAACAGGCCGTCGCCCGCCACCACACTCACCGCGGACGCCAGCCCGGGCAGGAAGCGGTTGTTGACGATGACCTGGAGCACCGCGTCCGGCGATCCGGAGAGCCGCGCGGTCATCACCGCCACCGCCGCGAGGAGGACCGAGGAACTGCTCGCCCGGTGGCCGGCCGCGACCTGGTCCACCGCCCGGAGCAGCGCCGGGGAGCTGAGCACGGCGTTCGGGAACGGCTTCGGCTCGTCGTCCGGGACCGGCGGGAAGAGCCGGGGCGGGCCCAGCCGCAGCTTGCGCACCACATGGGCGCGGGCGTTCACGTCGCGCCGCAGGCCACGCGGGGAGTTCTGGAACTCCGCCTCTTCGAGCGGCTGTTGGGAGCCCCGGAGGGTGCTGATCGACTCGACGGACCCGCCCTGGGCCAGCTCGGTGAGGTCCATCACCAGCAGGCCCATGCCCGCGCCGTCCAGCGCCGTGTGCGAGAGGACGAGCGCCATGTGCCGGACCAGCCCGTCCGACTCGACCAGGCCGACGCGGATCGGCCACTGCTCGGCGCAGTCGAACGGCAGCGCCGCCAACTCGTCGTGCAGGGCGGCACCGATCTTCGCCGGGTCGGTCCGGTCGCCGTCGCAGTGGCGGGTGTGCACGGTCAGCCGCCCGGTCGGGTCGACTATCTGCCGCAGCCGCCCGCGGTCGTCCAGGACGAGCCGGGTGTGCAGCGAGTCGTGCAGCCGGAGCAGGCCCTCCAGGGCGCCGAGGACGACCGGTACCGGCAGGCCCGGGTCCAGCGGGGCGGACGCGGTGATGTTGTAGCGCGGTGCGTCGGCCGGCGGCAGCCGGCTCACGGCGTCCCAGATGGCCTGCTGGCCCCAGGTGGCCGGCCCGGTGCCGGATCTGCCGGACGAGAGGACGATCTCCAACTGCTGACTCGTGGTCACCGTGTGTTCTCCGATGTGCGGTTCCGGACTCGGCGCGTGCTGCGGTGGTGCGTGGTGCCCTGTGCGTCGGGTGGGTGCGATGGGAACGCGTGTGCTGCCAGGGCACGAGTGTGGCGCACCGCCCAGATCGCGTCGAGTCCTCGAAGGCGCGGGCCGCCCACCGCCGTCCGTGGGGCGGGCCGGCGGTGGTGGGTGGCCCCGGGGTGGCTGCCGGACGTCAGCCGGCGTCCTCGGGGCGCGCGGCGAGGACGCGGGTGAGCAGGTCGGTCAGGGTGGCCCGCTGCTCGGCGTCGAGCGGGGCGAACCACTCCTGCTCGCGGCGGGTCTGCTCGGCGAAGGCCTCCCGGACGGCGCTCTCCCCCTCGGCGGTCAGGGCGACCGCGATCGCGCGGCGGTCGTCCGGCAGCGGGCGGCGTTCGACCAGGCCGTCCCGTTCGAGGGTGTTGACGGCGTTGGTGACCGCCGAGCGGGACATCGCCGAGATCTCGGCGAGCCTGGCGGGCTGGGTGGGGCCGAGCAGCCAGAGCTTGAACATCAGCCGGAAGCCCGGGAGCGTCCAGCCGCGCGGGCGGTGGATGTGGCTCTCCAGGTCGGCGACCACCAGGTACGACAGGTGCAGCAGCTGGTGGGCGAGCGCGAAGGCCGCCGGGTCGGCCGGTGGCGGCATGTCCGCGAGTCGGTCGCGAGCGTAGGCGGCGTATCTGAGATCTGGTCGGTCCACGGGACAGAGTCTCGCGCACGGGCGGCGGAGTCTTGCGCAGGGCGGCCCGGTGCGAGATCGTTACGGCCATAACAATCACTGGAGGGAGGGTTCTGTGCAGATCACCATCGCGGGAGCCGGCATCGGCGGGCTCGCCACCGCGCTCAGCCTGCACGCGGCCGGATTCGACGAGGTCGTCGTCCACGAGGCCGCCGAGGAGATCCGCCCGCTCGGCGTCGGGATCAACCTCCTCCCGCACGCCGTCCGGGAGTTGACCGAGCTCGGCCTGGCCGACCGGCTGGCCGCGATCGGCGTCCCCACCGCCGAGCTCGCCTACTACAACCGGTACGGGCAGGCGATCTGGTCGGAACCGCGCGGGCTCGACGCCGGGTACCGGTGGCCGCAGTACTCGGTGCACCGGGGCAGGCTGCAGCTGCTGCTGCTGGACGCCGTCCGCGAGCGCCTCGGCACGGCGGCCGTCCGGGCCGGAAGCCGGATCCCGGGGCTGGACCACGACGGCGACCTGCTCGTCGGCGCCGACGGGATCCACTCGGCCGTCCGGGCCGCGCTGTTCCCCGGCGAGGGCGCACCGCCGTGGAACGGGCTGGTGCTGTGGCGGGGCACGACCTACGGCGAGCCGTTCCTGACCGGCCGGTCCATGATCATGGCCGGGGACGGCACGCAGAAGTTCGTCGCCTACCCGATCGGGGACGGCCGACTGGTCAACTGGATCGCCGAACGGCCGCTGGAGGGCGAACCGCCCGAGCGGGGGAACTGGAACCGCCCCGCCGACCTCGCCACGGTCGTGGCGCACTTCGCCGACTGGACGTTCGACTGGCTGGACGTCCCGGCCGTCATCGCGGGAGCCGAGGCCGCCTTCGAGTACCCGATGGTGGACCGCGAGCCGCTCCCGTCCTGGCGGGGGGACGGCGTCGTCCTGCTGGGCGACGCCGCGCACGCCATGTACCCGATCGGCTCCAACGGGGCCTCCCAGGCGATCATCGACGCCCGGGTGCTCGCCCACTCGCTCGCCACCACCGGCTCCACCGCCGCCTACGAGGAGATCCGCAGACCCGCCACCACCGCCCTCCAGCTCGCCAACCGGCGCCAGGGGCCCGAGGTCGTCATGCGGCTCGCCCACGAGCGGGCTCCCGACGGCTTCGACGACATCGAGCGGGTCGTCCCGCTCGCGGAGCGCACGGAGATCGCCGCCGCCTACAAGCGCACCGCCGGCTTCGATCCGGCCCTGCTCAACGAGCGCGCCTCGTGGAGCGTGCGGTGAAGCTGGAGAGCCTCGCCGCCTTCGAGGTGCGGCTGGACCCGGTCCTCGACCTGGGCGACTCGCACTGGGGCCGCCGCCGGGTGATCAACGTCGTCGGCGGGACGTTCGAGGGGCCCAGGCTGTCCGGGGTGATCCTGCCGGGCGGCGCGGACTGGCAGGTCCTGCACCCCGACGGCATGGCCAGCATCGACACCCGCTACACCCTGCGCACCCACGACGGCGCGCACCTCTACCTCGCCACCAGCGGCGTCCGCCACGGCCCGCCCGAAGTCCTCCGCAGGCTGGCCGCAGGGGAGGAGGTGGACCCGGAGGACTACTACTTCCGCCTCTTCTGCCGCTTCGAGACCGGGGACGAACGCTACCGCTGGCTGAACCGCACCCTGGCCGTGGCCTCGGCCGCCCGCACCGCCGAGGCCGTCCGGTACGAGGCGTACGCCCTCGGGTAGCGGTCGGGCTCAGGCCCGGGTGGCGGTGACGAGGTGGTAGTCGAGCAGGCCGCTCTGCCAGGCGGCGAGGAAGTTGCGGCTCCAGTGGCCGGGCGGGACGGTGTCCTTCAGGTAGCGGTCCAGGCCCGGCCAGACGTCGGTGCCGATCGACCCGGTGGCGACGTCGGTGAAGCCGGCGGCCGTGAGGTCGGTGGTGAAGGCGGCGAGCGGGTGGGCGACGTCGAGGCCCTCGGCGAAGCTGCCGAGCAGGATGCTCAGCCGCTCCGCGACCTCCGGGCCGGAGCTGAAGAAGGTGGTCACGGCCAGCCGGCCGCCGGGGCGAAGCACCCGGGCCGACTCGCGGGCGAAGCCGGTCAGCTCGCGGAAGTGCTGGGCCGCCTCGACCGAGTAGAGGCCGTCCAGGGCGGCGTCCGGGAAGGGGAGGTCGTCGGCCGCGCCCAGACCGTACGCGAGCCGGTCCGGGAACGTCGCCAGCGCCTTGGCGTTGACCGCGCGGGCGCGCTCGATCTGGTCCGGGTGGATGTCGACGCCCGTCACCGCGGCGAAGCGGAACTCGCACAGCGCGAGCGCCGCACCGAGGCCCCGCCCGCAGCCCACCTCGGCCAGCCGCAGCCGCTCGGTGGGAGCGGGGAAGGTGCGCAGCACCCGCCGGTACAGCGCCTCCTGGCTGCGGATCCGGTCCTCGGGGGTGGGTGCGTCGGTGTCGATGCCGCTCCAGTCACCGAAGTTGATGAATCCGCCCGCGAAGCTGGGGGCCTGACTCAGGTCGTCGGCGCCGTACGTCCGTCGCACGGTCGCGGGAATGCGGTTCTGGTCCATCGGCTGCTCGGCCTTCTCGCGCGTTGCCGCCCGGCCCTCGGGCGCGCGGGGTACGTACCCAAACCGGTGCGTGTCCGAACGCACTCCGTGACGAATGAGGCCTGGGGGGTACGGCGGGTGACGTGGTGTTGACGGGCGTGGGGGCGGCGGGGCCGCGCCGGCGCCCGGTTCCCGGGTGCGGGACTCCCGGGCGGTTCCGGGAAATCGGCTGGACAGCGAGGGCGGCATGGGCCTGGATGGGGGTGGTGCCCGCAGGGGGCGCCAGTGCCCAGCCACCCGGGGAGACCGAGATGACCACCGAACGCATCGCACCGCCGTTGACCGGGGGCGAGCGCGAGATGCTGCGCGCCTTCCTGGACTTCCACCGGGCGACCCTGGCGTTGAAGTGCGAGGGGCTGACCGAGGAGCAGTTGAAGCTGCGGTCGAGCCCGCCGTCCACGCTGAGCCTGCTCGGGCTGGTGCGGCACATGGCCGAGGTGGAGCGGACGTGGTTCCGCCGGGTGATCGGCAAGGAGGACGTCCCGCTCGTCTGGTCCCCGGAGGGGGACTTCCAGGTCGCGTACGACGCGGGCGACGCCGACCGCGGCGAGGCGTTCGCGGCCTGGGCGGCGGAGGTCGAGCACGCCCGACGGATCGAGCGGGAGGCGCCGTCGCTGGACGTCACGGGTCACATGCCGAAGTGGGGCGCGGACGTGTCGCTGCGGCTGGTGATGCTGCACCTGATCCACGAGTACGCCCGGCACAACGGGCACGCCGACTTCCTGCGCGAGGCGATCGACGGCTCGGTGGGGGCGTAGCCGTGGGCGCGGGTGAACGCCGCACGGGGTGGCAGCCGTTCTCGTGCACATGACGGTGATGATGACCGAGCGTGCCGCTGGCATGCTTGCGGGCATGGTGGAGATGGCGGACGAGCCGGAGATCCGGGAGCTGATCGCCTCCTGGCTGGCCGCGGAGCCCCAGGTGGAGGCGCCGACGGGCGAGGCCGGGGGCGGCGAGGGGCTGCCGGCGCCGCCGGGCGGCGGCCGGGAGTTCGCGCAGGCGGCCCGGCGGCTGGCCCTGCGCGGGCTGGACGGTTCGCGGCTGCCGGCGGTGCCGGGCGGACTGCGTCTGGTCGCCGAGGCCCTGGTGGTGGACGAGCACCCGTCCGCCGCGCGCTGGACACCGCTGGAGCGGGCCGAGGCGGTGGAGTGGGCGGCGCTGCTGATGCACCGGTTCGGCGAGGACGGCGTCCAGGAACTGATCGCCGAACTGGACGGGGGCCAGGGGGCGGACGCCCCGGGCGGGCACCCGGCCGGTTAGGCCCTGCCCGGTCGATCCCGCCGCGCGCGATCGACCGGAGCGGTGCTACGCCTCGCCGCCGGAGCGCGGGCGCGGTCCCGGCTGCCCGCCGGAACCCGCGCGGCCCGTGGCCGACCGGTACGCCCCGGGCAGGCACGCCCGTCGCACCGTCGTCAGACGCCGGTGGCCTCCGGCCTCCGCTCGGTGAGGGCTCGCGCCGCAGGGGCTCCCGCGCTCGCCCGCCCGGCGCCGGCACGGGCCGGACGCGGTCGCTAACGCCCTCCGGACGGACGGCGCCACGGTGACGGCGCCGCTCAGCGCGGCCAGTCGGCGCTCCAACTGCCGGACGAGGCCGGCGTCGCCGAGTCGCTCGTACAGGCAGAGCGCGGAGCGCAGGTGCGGGGTGGCCTCCACCGGCCGGTCGGCGTCGAGCAGGAAGTCGGCGTAGTGGCGCTCCGCCACGGCCTGCAGATGGACGGCGCCCGCGGCGCGACAGCGCTCCGTGGTCTCCCGCCAGGCCCGTTCGGCCTCGGCCGGGCGGCGGAGTTGCTGGAGCGCGTGCGCCTCGTTCACCATGGCGGACAGGTGGTACGTCGCCTGCGGGTGCTCGGCGAGCAGCGCCCGGGCCTCCCGGGCGCGGCGCAGGGCCTGCCCGGCGTCCCCCGCGAAGCCGTGCAGGGCGGCGGTGTTGCTGAGCGCGAACGGCGCGTGCTCGGCGAGGCCGTGCGCGTCGGCCAGGGCGATCGCCCGCTCGCCCAGCCGGACCGCCTCGGCGTGCTCGCCGCGGGCCGCGCTGGCGACCGCGAGCACCGTGACGGCGTGCACATGGACGCTGCCGCCGGTGCCCTCGGTGCGGGCGACGGCCGCGAGGGCCAGCCGGTGGGCCTCCTCCGCCCGCCCGATGCCGCTCAGGGCGCGGGCCGTCGAGGCCTCCATCGAGGCGACGGCGGCCGGATCACCGGTCAGCAGTGCCGACCTCAGCCCCGCGCGCAGGCAGGCCAGCCGGTCCGTCCGGCGGCCGGCGCCGTAGTAGAGGCAGTTGGCCAGGTAGGCCAGCCGCCAGGCGCGCTGGTGGTCGCCGAGGTCGGCCGCCGAGGTGACCAGGCCGCGGATGGTGGGCTCCTCGGCGCGGAACCAGTCCAGCGCGGAGCGCACGTCGGGCAGCCGCGGCCGGGCGGGGCCGGGCACCGCCGGCGGGCCGAAGGAGTCCAGGCCGGGCTGGAGCAGGCCGGCGCCGTGCGCGGCGGCCGCCAGGAAGTGGTCGACCAGCGCCCGGGTGGCGTCGGCGCGGTCCGACTCCGGCCGCTCGTCGAGGAGTTCGGCGCCGTAGAGCCGGATCAGATCGTGCCGGCGGTAGCGGCCCGGGGTGTCCTCGGTGAGCAGGTGGTGGGCGGCCAGCGAGCCGAGGGCCCGCCGGGCCTCGGCGGTGTCGGTGCGCAGCAGGGCCGCGGCCGCGTGTGCGTCGGCCTCCGGGCCCGGGTGCGCGGCGAGCAGGGCGAGCAGCTGGACGGCCGTGGCCGAGAGCCGGCGGACCGTCAGGCCCAGCGCGCTGCGCACGCTGATCGTGCCCTGGGTGTCCAGGGTCTGCAACCGGGTGCGCTCGTCGGCGAGTTCGGGCACGAGGTCGGAGACCGCCCAGCCGGGCTGGGCGGCCAGCCGGGCGGCGGCGATCCGCAGCGCGAGCGGCAGGCGGTCGCAGAGCTCGGCGACCGTGGCGGCGGCCTCCGGTTCGGCCCGCACCCGGGCCCGGGTGAGCAGGTGCTCCAGCAGGCCCAGCGCGTCCTCGGCCGGCAGCGCGCCGAGCCGCAGCAGGGCGGCGCCCTCGGTGACCACCACGTCCTCCAGCGAGCTGCGGCTGGTGATCACGGTGGCGCAGTCGGGTCCGCCGGGCAGCAGGTCGGCCACGTCCTCGGCGTCACCGGCGTTGTCCAGCACGACCAGCAGCCGGCGCCCGCGGGTCAGCGCCCGGTAGAGCGCGGCCCGGGCGAAGCGGTCCTCCGGCAGCTCGCGCTCCTCGACGCCCAGGGCGCGCAGGAACCGGCCCAGGACGTCGGCCGGGTCGGTGCGGTGGCCCGGACCGAAGCCGTTCAGGTCGGCGAAGAGCTGGCCGTCGGGGAAGGCGTCGGCCGCGGCGTGCGCCCACTGCACCACGGTCGCGGTCTTGCCCGCGCCCGCCGGGCCGACCACGACGGCCAGGCTGCCGCTGCGGCGCTGCCCGCCGCACTCGGCGTCCAGCCAGCGCTGCTCGGCCGCCCGGCCGACGAACCCCGCTGCCCGGCGCGGGAGTTGGCTCGCGCCCGGGCGGGGAGCCGAGGGGCGAGGTGCGGGCGGCGCCGCAGGTGCGGGCGGTGCGGCGTCGGCCGGAGCCGGGGTCGGGTCGGCGGCGAGCATGTCGTCCACGGCCGACTGCAGCGCCCGGCCCGGCGGGACGCCCAGCTCCTCGGCGAGCCGGCGCCGGGCGCGGTGGTAGGCGGTGAGCGCGTCGGCGAACCGGCCGGCCTGGTGCAGGCAGCGGACCAGCAGGGCGGCGAGCGGCTCGTAGAGGCCGTCGGCCTCGGTGGCGTGTTCGAGTTCGGGAACGGCGTCGGCGCCCCGGCCGAGCCGCAGGAGGCGCTCGGCCCAGCACTCCAGGGCGCGGGTGCGGTGCCGGTCGAGCCGGTCGGCGACGGCGTGCCGCAGATCGGTCCCGGGCAGGTTGGCCAGGGCCGCGGCGCCGTGCCAGAGGTCGAGGGCCTCGCGCAGCAGCTTGGCGGCGGGCTCGTCGCCCTCCGGCGCGCACTCCCCGGCGGCGCGGGCGGTGAGCCGTTCGAAGAGCAGCGCGTCCACCAGCTCGGCCGGGCCGTCGAGGCGGTAGCCGGGCGCGCGGGTCAGCAGGGTGAAGGGGGAGTCGGCGATCTGCTTGCGCAGCGCGGCGATGTGCCCCTGCAGCGCCGCCCGGGCCTGGGCGGGCGGGGCCTCGCCCCAGAGCAGCTCGAAGAGCCGCTCGACCGGGACGATGCGGCCGAGTTCGAGCGCCAGCAGGGCCAGGACGGCGCACCGCTTGGCGCCGGCCGGCTCGACGGCGCGACCGTCGGCGGCCCGCAGTTCCACCGGCCCCAGCAGTCGAATGAACACAGATCCCCCCAGGTAGAAGCGGATCGTCCCAGCTTTCCGTCCACATCTCGGCCGCAGTCTAGCCACGCCCGGCGGGCGGCTCGGGCCGCCCGGGAGACGGCTGTACGCCGTCGAAGCATTCCGGCTCCGGGCGTCGTCGGCGGCCCGATCCGTGCTGCGCCGACCGGCGTACGGCCGCCGTTCGGGGGGAGTTTACTGACACGAGGTCAGATGTTTACGGGCGCTCGTGGTGCTCGGGGACGCCCGGTGGACAGATCCGTCTGACGCGTTCGTGCCATGTGCGCGGCCGGGTCGTGGTTCGGCGGCGGAGGCGGGGGCACGGATCCGTCAGGTCACCGGGCGGCCCGGCCCGGGGGGGAGGTGGTGCGGCCGGAAGATCGGGCGTCCGGTGCCGCGAAGCGCCCGCCTCGAGCGGGGACCGGTCGGCGGTCCGACATGGGAGTGATGGGCATACCAGGTATGCACGCAGGGGCATGCCGGTCTGCCTGAAAGGGCATACCTTTCGGGCAGCCTTTCGGCAGGTGGGAGGGGCTTCGACGGGTGCTGCCCGCCAGGTGGCGGGGGCCGGTTGACGGGGGTCGGACCCGCCGGGAGCCGGGCCGCGCCCGCAGGTTCACCAGCCGGTGGGTCGGCCCGCCCGCCACAGATCGTCGCCGATCAGCGCCGCCAGCTCGCGGACCGCCCTGCGGGTGCGGTGACCGAGCCGCCCCGGCTCGAACTCCGCACCGGCGGCGAGGTGCTCGTCGAACGGCAGCTCCACCACACCCCGGCAGCGGGTGCCGAAGTAGGCCCGCAGATCGGCTGAGTTGACCAGCCGCCCGGCCCCGCGGACCGCCGAGATCGCGGTGACGGAGCGTTCGGCCAGCTCCCCGTACCCGTGCGCGTGCAGCCAGTCGAGGGTCGCGGCGGCACTGCCCGCGCCGTCCACGCTGGGCGTGGTGGCGAGGACCAGCTGGTCGGCGAGGTCCAGGACCCCGCGCATCGGGCCGTCGAGCAGCCCCGTGCCGGAGTCGGTCAGCGTGAGCGGGTACCGCTCGGCGAGCACGGACAGGACGGCGCGGTAGTCGGCCTCGTCGAGCGGCCGGCCCGCTCCCGGGTACGGCGGGCCGGCCAGGACGGCCAGCCCGGTGGGGGTGGGGGAGAGGTAGGACCCGGGGTCGACGGCCGCCGGGCCGCCCTCGCGCAGCGCCGCCGCGAGCTCGGCGATACCGGCCGGGGCCGCCGGGCGGGTGCGCCGGGCCGGCGAGTTCGGGTCGGTGCCCGCGTCCACCGCGGCCACCGGCTCGCCGCGCTCGGTGGCGAGCATCGCCCCCAGGGCGAGCACCAGCGAGGTCTTGCCGACGCCTCCCTTGGCGCTGATCACGGCGATCCGGCAACTGCCGTGCAGCGGGGACCGGATGCGGCGCAGCTGCTCGCGGCCGCGGCGCTCGCCGGTGCGCAGCACGTCCAGCACGTTGCGCCGCTGCTCCGCCCCGGGGCGCGGGGCGGTCGGGGGCGCGGGGTGCGCGGCGGTCGGGATCGCGATGGCCGGGGGTGCGGCGGTCGGGGGCACGGGGTGCGGGGCCGGCGGTGGCGTGCTCGGGAGCGGCGGCCCGGCGGGGGCGGCGGCGGGCACCACGACGGGGGCGGGCGGTACGGCGGCCGGCCGGATCGCGGCAGGCCGGGCGGGCGTGGCCGCGGGTGGCGGGGCGGGAGTGAGCGGTGGCAGCAGGACGGTGCCGAAGGCGTCGAGAGCCGCCGCCGGTACGGGGCGGTAGGCGGTGTCGGGGCCGGCGGTCATGGCGGGTCCTCCTTGCGGCACGGGCTGCGGGCGCACTGTCCACTCCGCTCTACGGCTCGTCGACGCGCCGCAGTTCAGCGGCCGGTTCGACCCCCCGGGGCGGGCCCCGGGCCCACCGGCGGGAGCTGAACCGGACGCCGCCGTGCCGCCGTAGAGGGAATGCGGGGCCCGCGGCCGTCGGCCCCGGGCGACACGTCCTGCGGGACCTGAAGGAGATGAGCGATGAAGCACGTTCGAGCGGCCCTCGTGACCGGAAGCGCCGTCGCGGCACTCGTCACGGCCGGTACCGGGACGGCGATGGCCTGGCAGCCCGCGGACGCCTCACTGAGCGTCGGCTGCCGCACCGAGGCGGGGCGGGTCGAGCTGGTCCTGGGCAACAACTACCGCGCCGCCGGCGAGTACACGCTGACCAGGGTGGGCAGCGACGAGAAGTACCACGGGACGGTGGAGGCCCACGGATCGGTGAAGGTGACGGTCGGCTACACCGGCCAGGGGGACACCTGGCGCTACCGGCTGGCCGACACCCAGGTCGAGAAGCGGGTCGCGGACGTGCCGCTCTGCGTCACGCCGACGCCCACCCCGACGCCGACCCCCACCCCGACGCCCACGCCGACTCCGACGCCGACTCCGACGCCGACCCCCACGCCGACTCCGACACCGACGCCGAGCGGCACCCCGAGCAAGCCGCCGACGCCGACGCCCACGCCGACCCCCACGCCCAGCGGCACCCCGAGCAGGCCGACCACGCCGCCGCCCAGCACCCGGCCGTCCGAGCGTCCGACGCCCTCGGCGTCCGTGCCGTCCTCGCCCGCCGGCTCCCCGAGCCCCTCCGTCTCGTCGTCCGCCACGACGGTGCCCGTCACCACGGACCTCGCGCACACCGGTGGCGGCGGCGGTGCGGGCCTGATCGCGGGCGTCGGCGGCGGCGCCGTCCTGATCGGCGGCGGCGTCCTGCTCGCGGCCCGGCTCCAGCACCGGCGGCGCACCGCCTGAGGGAGGTCCGTCCGCTCCTGGCCCCCCGGTGCCGGGGTGCCCCCGGGCGGACGGTGAACCCCGGGCGTCCGACGAGCCGTCGAGCGAGGTGCGGGGTCGGCCGGCCCCGCACCCACCGACCTGGGGAGGACACCCGTGCTGCGGATGGACGGAGCATGGCGGATCACGGTGATCGGCAAGGACGCCGCCTTCGACCAGCGGGTGGTGGTGCGCACCCCGTACGGCGCGGCGGTGCTGCCGGGCCGGGTCGGGGCGTCGCTGGACGTGCCGGCGCAGGAGTGGGAGCTGCACCTGGAACACCACGCGCCCGGGCTCGGCTGGCGGCCCAACGTCCGGGTGCTGCCCGGGCCCCTGCAGGAGTCGGACGGTGGCCTGCGGACCAGGGTCGTGCGCAGCAAGGACGTGGACTGGGCCGACGGCGACCCGGCCGAGCGCAACTTCACGCTGCGGTTGGTCTGCCTGGAGGCCGGGGCGCCGCAGGAGGAGCCCGTCCAGGCGCCGATCCCGGCCGCCACCCCGGTGGCCCGCACCTCCTCCGACCCCCACCTGGGCACGTCCGCGCTCACCGGGACCGACCGGCGGGGGTACCGGACCGGGAGCGAGGCCGAGCGGGAGGTCGAGCGGGGCGGCGCCGGTACGGCGCCCGCCGGGTGGGAGCACGGTACGGCGGCGCACGCCGCGCCGGGCACGGGCCGGGTGCCCGCCCGGTGGGAGGACGCCCCGCTGACGCCCCTGCGGCACGAGCGCGGCCCGGTGGCGCCCGCCGGGCCGGGGGCGGGTCAGGCGCCGGCGCAGCCGCGGCCGGGCCGGGTGCCCGCCGGTCCGGAGCAGGCCGCGTCGACGGACGCCCGGTGGCAGTCGCTGCCCCCGGTGCCCGAAGGGTGGGAGCGCGTTCCGGTGCCGCCGTCCGAGCTCGGTCCGGGAATGGTGCCCGCGATCCGGCGCAAGGAGGGCCAGGAGCGCTCGCTCGGGCAGCGGGCGACCAGGGCGGTGCCGGCCCGTTGGCGGGCGGACCAGGACGGGTCGGTCGAGCAGGACGCCGTCCAGGAGGTGCTCGCGGGGCGTGAGGCGAGTGGCGGCGCGCCCGGCGGGCGGAAGGCCCTGCGCAATGTGGCGCCCTGGCCGGAGGCGGTCCGGGAGGAGCCGGGCCGGGAGGCGTCTGCGGAGCGGGCGGTACCGGCGGTGTGGAACACCGGGCCGGAGCCGGCGGGAGGTCAGGAGGTGTCCCGGGCCGTGCCGGCCGGTTACGAGGCCGTCCGGGGGGTGCCGGCCGGGCGGGAGTGGGAGGCGCCCGCCGCCCGCAGGACGGTTCAGGGCGGCCCGGCCGAGGGGGCGTCCCGGGGGACGTACGCCGGGCAGGAGGCCGTTCGGGCCCTCCCCGTGACCGGGCGGGCCGCCGCCGCAGAGGCGCCGGTGACCGGGCGGGAGGCGGTGCGGGCGGTTCCGGCGCAGGAGGCGGCCGCCGGCGAGGCCCCCGGCGGGCACCCGGCCCGGCCGTGGTGAGGCCCGCTCGCGGCTGAGCCTCGCGGCTGAGGCCTTCTCTCGGCCGAGACCGCGCCGGCCCGCCCGGTGGACGGGTCGGCGCGGTCGACCGGCGGGCAACGGCCGCCGGTCGGGTCGTCGGGTCGTCAGGCCGGCTGGGCGGCGCCGTCGGCGAGGTGCCAGTGGGCCTGCGGGTGGTCGAAGGCGCGCTGGTAGTCGGGGCCGGCGATCGGGATCGTGGCGAGGAACTCCTCGGGCAGGTCGAAGGCGTCCACCAGCTGCCGCCCCCGGTCGGCCAGGCGGGCGAGGGCCCGCTCGACCAGTTCGGGGAGCTCACGTACCTGGTCGGCCGTCAGCAGGCCCTCGCTCAGCAGCAGGCCGCTTCCGGCGCCGACCCGGCGCAGCGCGAAGAGCCGGTACAGGTCGAGCAGCAGGCTGCGGGCCCGCGGGTCGCCGGCCTGCTCGGCGAGGGCGAGCAGCGCGGCACCGGCGGTGCGTTCGGCGTGCGCGGAGACGGCGGCCAGGGCGGCGGGCGAGGCGGTGTTCCAGCGGCGCAGGCCGTCGCCGGACGGGGCCTGCCGCAGCAGGGTGCGGGCGCGGCCGAGGTGCAGGTGCTCCGTCGCGTGCAGCAGGTGCTGGAGGACGGCCGGGTCGTCGGGACCGCCGTCGGGGGCGGCCGCGGGCGGGGCGGACTCCGCCAGCAGGAGTTCGGCGCCGGCCTTGGCCCAGAGGGCGAGGTTGTCGCCCTCGGCGGTGATCGTTCCCTCGACGTCCATGGCGAGCGGGGTGATCCCGTTGACCTGGAGCAGCCCCTGGGCGCCGCAGCGTTCGCGGCACTCGGTGATCAGGCTCCGGGCCTGCCAGGTGGTCCAGCCCTTGGCGATGGCGACCTGGCGCTCGGCGGCGGCGACATCGGCCGGGTCGGTGTCGTCCCGGCCGGTCCAGCGCTCGACCGTGGCGCGGTGCAGCGCGGTCATGGCGTAGGCGGTCGCGGCCGCGTCCAGCAGCGGGCCGTGGTGGCTGCGGTGGGCCCAGACCGGGATGCGGCGGTCCGCGCGGGCGCCGGTCACCTCGCGGTGGTGGGCGTAGCGGATCGCGACGGCCAGCACGGAGCGGGCGCCGCCGATGGCCGCGGCGCTCATGCAGAGCTTGCCCAGGGTGACCCGGCCGATGCTGGTGAGGAACCGTTTCCGCTTGCTGCCGAGGGCGCTGGTGAAGGCGGCGTCGGGGCCCAGCCGGCCGTGTTCGCCGGTCAACAGCGCCTCGTGGGGCAGCACGACCTCGTCGAAGGCGGTCAGGCAGTGGTCCACCGGATTGCCGGGGCGCTGGGGCAGCGGGCGGACGGTGACGCCGGGCAGCGGGCCGGCCGCGTCGGTGAGCGGGGTGAGGAAGAGGAAGATCCCGTGGTCCCGGCCGTCGACCAGCAGGCGGGCGGCCACCACGGCGGACTTCGGCCCGCCGGCCGGGCCGGTGTTCGGCATGAACTTCTGCGCGCCCGCGTCGGGGGTGTGCAGGGTGAAGGTGCGGTCGGTCCGGTCGTAGACGGCGGTGGTCCGCAGTGCGGTGGCGTCGTTGCCGTGGCCGAGCTCGGTGCAGAGGAAGGTGCCGGTCCGCTCCATCGCGAGGTACGGGTCCAACGGGCGCTTGTCGTGCGGGTCGTGGTCGAGCAGGCTGCCGAGGAACAGGTTGTAGTGGATGCCGGCGACGACGACCAGCGCGCCGTCCAAGGGGCCCATCCATTCGTGCAGGGCGGTCAGCGCACGGGCATCGGTGGCAAGGGCGGCGGCGTCGACGGCCTGGTTGATCCGCCGTAACCGCAGGTAGGAGGCGGCGATCCGGTCCGCGGTGCCGGCGGCGGGGTCGGTCCGCATCCGGGGGTCGGCGAGCAACTGCCGCCAGGGGGCGTGGATCCGCTCGCGGTCGGGGCCGAGGAGCAGCCGGGTCAGCTCGGCGGTGGTGGGGTCGGCGGGCGGCGGCGGTGGTGTGGGGTGCGGGTCGTCCGCGGTGGCGGCGCGAGGGCCGGACATGGTTGTCATGAGGTGATCAATGGGCGGAGTGCCGCCGGGGAAACGGCTTTGTGATCAAGCTCACCGCAGGCGGCGGGCCTTCATCGGCCCGCCGCTCCGCCGGTGTCCGGGGCTACTTGTCGATGTGGAAGGACTCTCCGTAGACCTTCCAGCTCAGCGGGGTGTGCAGGTCAAGGTTGCCGGCCTGGAGGAAGACGCGCTGGGCGGTGTCGATGCGGGAGGTGTCGGAGTGGGCGGCCTCGGTGCGCATGGCGGCGGCGCGGGCGTCCAGGAAGGCGGCCAGGTAGGCCTTCTCGTCGCCGCCCTGCGCCGGGGGCTTGGCCTTCTTGAGCGCGGCCGCGCGGATCCCGCCGAAGCTGTCGGCACTGTTGCCGGGTCCGTGCATCACGATGGCGTCGTAGTAGGCGAACTGGCCGAGCGCGTGCAGGCCGTCGGTCTTGGCCTGGGTGACGGCCGGAGTGAAGTAGACGCGGTCGCGCTCGTCCTCCTGGGCCTTGCGGAAGACCGGGTCCTGGGCCGCCTTCTTCCAGTCCGAGGTGAAGTCGGGGTCGAGGCCGTTGTGCGAGGCGGAGCCGTCCAGCTTCTCCAGGGCCGGGAGGTACTTGGCCAGGATGTTGTCGGGCTTCAACTCGCGGTAGTGGCGGACCATCTCGACCATGTCGCCGGTGCCGGAGCAGAAGCCGACGATGCCCGCGGTGTAGCCGCGGCCGTCCTTGATGTCCTCGATGTAGGCGAACTGGGCCTTCCAGTCGAGGGAGGAGTTCTCGGCGCTGGAGACGATCTGCTGGGCGATGTCCTTGAGGCGCGGGTCGGTGAGGTCGCCGGAGCCGGTCGTCGGGGGCTTGCTGCTCGACGAGCCGCTGGGCGAGCCGCTGGGCGAGCCACTGGGCGACCCGCTGTGCGAGCCGCTCGACGAACCGCTGGGCTTGGTGGGCGGCTTGGCCGCGGGCTGGGTGGTCCGGTGGGGGCGGCTGTGGTTCGCCGGGGCGGGCGGGGCGCCCGTGGTGGTGGGCGCGGCACTCGGCGGGGCGCTCGGGGACGCGGCGGCGGCCGGGATGACCGGGAGGGCGCCGGCCAACAGGAGGGCGGTCAGGGCGAGTGGCAGCGGGGCGGGCCGGATCGGCATGGAGGCTCCGGGGTCGGGCGGCCGGATCGGCCGCGGGAACGGCGGGCGAGCGGGTTCGTCTGGGGAACGGCCGCCGCCCGACGGCCGGTTCACGCACCGTCAGGAGCGGCGAGAAGCTCGACCCCCGGGGTGAGGTGGAAGCGCTCGGGCTCCTCGATCCGCCGGCGCTCGGCCGGGCTCAGCCGGTCCCGGCGGTCCAGCCACGACCGCAGGCGGGTCAGGGCGCTGCGGTCGCGTTCGGTCGGGTCGGCGCCGACGGCGCCGGCGGACTCGCGCAGCAGCACGCGGGCGGGGCGGCCCGAGGCGCCGGAGGGATCGGCAGGGTCGGCGGGCTCGGCGGGGAGGACAGCGACGACGGTGAAGGTCGTGCCCGGGGCGAAGGTCACCCGCAGCTCATCGGTCCCCGAGCCGAAGGCGGAGGTGCGCCGGCCGGTGGCCGACCAGATGACGAACTCGACGGCGGCGCCAGGGAGTTCGACGGCACTGGCGGTCAGGCCGGTGACCGGGGCGGGCTCCGTCAGCTGCTGCCCGACCGGGTAGTGGGCGAGCAGCGCCGCCGGGTCCGGCCCGGGCGGGGCGCAGAGCAGCACCGCGCCGTGGTGGCTGGGCAGACGGCGCAGGCCGGAGCCGAGGCAGCGCAGGAAGGGCGCGAGCTCCGGGTCGCAGGACCGTGCGGCCGCGATCAACTCGGCGCGGCCGACCGGGACCCCGGCGTCGCCGTGGTGCAGCAGGACGGCGGCGAGATCGGGCTTGATGTCGTCCTTGGAGGTGGAACGCAGCCCCGGCAGCCGGGTGGCGACCTGGTCGATCCGGCCGGAGCAGCGGTGGTAGTGCTCGCCGAGCAGCGCCCGGACGGCGTCCCGGTCGTCGGCGCCGCTGACGGCGACGGGAACGGGGCAGTCCTCCGGGCGCAGGGGGCGGGCCTGTACGGAGGCCGGCGCCGGGTCGCCGTCCGGCGCCTCGTCGGGGTGCTCGACCGGCCCGGCGTCGGGCTCCTCGCCCGGGGCCCCGCCCAGGTCCCCGGTCAGGTCCTCGCCCGGCTCTTCGCCCGGCGCCGCGGTGAGTGACTCGGTGGTGGGCGGGGTGGGCCAGGTGAAGACCGGCTCCTCGACGGGCGGTTCGGCGGTCGGCTCGCCGGCCGGGTCGGTCCGGGGATCGGGCTCCGCGGCGGACGGCGCGGCGGTGGACGAGGGGCCGGCGGCGAAGGCGGTGGCGTGGGAGGTGGAGCCGTTCGGCGCCGAGGCCACCGGTGCGGGGTAGCCGAGGCCGCCGGGGCCACCGCTGGTCGCGGTCCGGGTGGGCGGACCCACCGGCCCGGGGAGCGGCCCGGGCGGCGCGGCGGTCGGCGGGTCGGACACAAGGGTGGTCATCGGGTCGGCCGTCGGTTCGGGCGCGGGGGCGGCCAGGGGGTCGGACACGGGAGCGGCGGCCGAGGGATCGGCCGGGCCAGCGGCCAGCGGCGCGGGGCCGGCGGGCGCCGTCTCGGTGGAGACCGTCGAGGCGGTCGGGACGGCGACGGCCGAGGGGACGGCCGGCGGTCCGGACAGTGCCGGAGCCTGGTGCGTGTGGGACATCTGGGGAGCCTGGGGCGACTGGAGCGCCGCCACCGCGGCCGGCGCGGCCCCGCCCCCCGGCCGGGCCCCCGGGAGGCCGCCGATGCCGTACGACACCGCCGCCACGCCCGGTACGGAACCGGCGGGCTGCTCGGGGCCGAGCCAGTCCAGGTCGTGCATCCGGGCGATGAAGCGGGCGATCCGCTCGGTGGCCGGCTCCAGCAGCCCGTGCACCAGGAGCCCGAACCCCTCGGTGCCGGAGGACGGCAGACGGTCGAGCAGACTGCCCAGCTCCTCGAAGACGTCGGCCTCGACCGGCCGGTCCCGCTCGCCGACGATCAGCAGCGGACGGGCCGCCTCGGGCCGGCGGAAGCGCGGGGTGAGGACGTGCGGCGGCTCGGGCCGCAGCCAGAGACCGGCCGGAACGGCCTCCAGCGCCCAGTACGGGAACGCCTCGAAGACACCCGGCCCGCCGGTGCGCCAGGACGCGCCGCCGTTGCGCCAGGCGGCCGGCGCGGTGCCCTGGCCGGGCGCCGCGGCGAGTCGCAGCAGGTACGGCTCCCAGCGGGCTTGGCCGTGCGCGTCGAGGATGCGGGAGGTGGGGCCGCCGGGGCCGAGCACGGGGAGGCCGATCGCGGCGTTCACCGGGCGGGCCAGCCGGGCCGACAGCGCCCCGGTGAGGGCGGCGAGTTCGTCGGGGGCGGCCCAGGGCGCGCTGACCAGCAGCCGTGCGGTGTCGACGGGCAGGCCGACCACGGCCTCCGCGAAGTCCTCGGGCAGCAGGACGGGCAGCGCCGGGGTGCCGACGACCAGGACCACGGTGCCGGGCGGCGCGCCGGCCAGCCCGAGACCGGGCAGCGGGCCGGCCGGCGGGGCGGACGGGTGGGTGAGCCAGAAGCCGGCGGGCAGTCGCAGCACGTGCACGGCCGGGCGGGGGCCGGGGGCGGCGTGGCTCTCGGCCGGGAGGTGTCCGGGCAGGCCGGCGGAGGCGACCGCCAGGGCGGTGGAGGCCGGTTCGATCGGGGCGGTGGCGCCGATCGTCTCGCGGACCCGGCGCGGTGCGGTGCCGGGCGCGCAGTGCCACCAGGCGGCGGCCTCGGCGGCGCCGTCGGGCGCGGTGACCTTGAGGTTGCCGTCCGGGGTGATCTCCACCAGGCCGTCCGGCGCGATCACCGGCAGGCCGGCCCGGTCGGCGACGACCTCGGCCGGCCGACGGCCGTTGGGGGCGAGCGCGGCGAGGCCGGAGGCGGCGAGCACCAGTGTGGCGGCCCCGCGCGAGCGGGCGATCACGCCGAGGTCGGCCATCCGGTCCCGCAGGACGGGCGCCGAGTCGGGTGCGGCGGCGACCACGACGATGCTGCCCGGCACGGGCCGCAGGGTGCCGACGGCCGCCGACAGTTCGTCGTCCCCGGCGGTGGAGGGGGCGATGACGAAGTGCGGGCCGACCGGGCGCAGCTCGGAGCGGACGACGGCCGGGGCCGCCGCCGGGTCCGCCGCCGGGGTGGCGGCGGCGACCGCCGGTGCCGGAGCGGCGGGGCCCGGGGTGCCGGGGCC
>NZ_JBHVWC010000063.1:0-66760 GCF_042882445.1 Kitasatospora sp. NPDC058218
CGCCCTGCCCGCCACCGGCACCCAGTCCATGCCCGTCCAGGAACCCGGCGAACGCCCCCACCGCCACCTGCCCTACCAGCCCTGGGCCGACATCGCCGTCGACCGCACCACCGGCCTGATCACCTGCACCCTGAGCAACAACGGCACGGTCGCCTTCCCCTACACCGTCTACCCCAACATCGTGTACGCCTTCGCCGGCACCCCGTTCACCGTCGCTCCCGGCGCCACCCGCGGCTACACCTGGGACGCCGCCGCCACCGACGGCCGCTACGACTTCACCGTCCACGGCCCCGACGGCTTCGTCCGCCGCTTCGCCGGCACCGTCGTCCGCACCGACCAGGACGACATCGCCGTGCCCGTGGTGACCGCCACCCCGGGCGCCACCGCGCTCACCGTCCGCCTGGCCAACGCCGGCCGGACCGCGATCACCTTCACCCTCACCCCCAACGACTACGCGGGCACCGTCCAGACCGTCCGGGTCGCCCCGGGGGCCGACACCACCGTCGCCTACCCCCTCGACCGCTCCCGCTACGACGTCGTCGTCACCGCCCCCACCGGCACCCGCTTCACCCAGCGCTACGCGGGCACCCTGCACTGAGCCCGTGCACCGTGCGAGCGGGACGTCGGCCCGCCCGACGTCCCGCTCCTCCTATCCTGCGGACATGATCGAACCGATAGAACTGGTGATATTCGACTGCGACGGCGTCCTGGTCGACAGCGAACGCATCGCGGCCCGGGTCCAGACCGCCCTGGGTGCGGAGTTCGGCTGGCCGCTGACCGAGGCGGAGGTGATCGAGCGCTTCATCGGCCGCTCCCAGGCCTCGATCACCGAGCAGATCACCGCCCGGCTCGGCGAGGCGACGGCCGCGCTCTGGTGGAAGCGCTTCGAGCAGCTCCACGCCGAGGAGGTGGACGCCGGCCTCACCGCCGTCGACGGACTCCCCGAGGCCCTGGCCGCCCTCACCCTGCCGACCTGTGTCGCCTCCAGCGGCTCGCACGAGAAGATGCGCCACACCCTCGGCCGTACCGGCCTCTACGAGCACTTCGCGGGCCGGATCCACAGCGCCACCGAGGTCGACCGCGGCAAGCCCGCCCCGGACCTCTTCCTGTACGCGGCCTCGAAGATGGGCGTCCCGCCGTCCGCCTGCGCCGTGGTCGAGGACAGCGCGCCCGGCGTCCAGGCCGCCCGCGCGGCCGGCATGCGCGCCTTCGGGTACGCCGGCGGTCCCACCCCCGCCGACCGCCTGGCCGGCCCCGGCACCGTCGTCTTCCACGACATGCGCGAACTGCCCGCGCTCCTCGGAGTCCGCTGAACCTCGCCCGGGGCCCGCCTCCGGTGCCCCGGGGGCGGGCGGGAACTCCGCTGCCGGGCGGGCGCGTCCGCCCCGCCGCAGCCGAACGCCCGGGACGCGAACCCGGAAACCCTGTAACGCGCGACCGGTCCCGGCGCGTGCATACGGGTGACATCAGATCGAGAAGGGACCAATCGGTGGGGAACACACCCGCGGACTTCCTGGAGTTCGCCCATGCCCGCAGCGACCAGCTCTTCCGCACGGCGTGCCTGCTCACCGGCGACCGTCACCGCCGCAACGGCCGATCGGTGTGCGCGCACGGGTGCGCCGGGTGGTCCGCGCTCACCCGGAGCGGTCGGCTCCCGGGGGCAGTTCCTTGCGCAGCAGGGTGCACATCGTCTCGTACCGGCGCAGCGAGCCGTCCGGGGCCCGCTCGTCCCACGCGTCGGGCCGGCGGTCGTAGGCGACGTAGCCCAGCCGCTCGTACAGGGCCCGGGCCCGCGGGTTGTCCTCCTCCACCGCGAGCTCGGCACGGCGCAGCCCGCGGCCCCTGATCCGCTGCTCCGCGGCCCCGACGAGGAGCGTGCCGATCCCGCAGGACTGCAACGCGGGGTGGACGGCCAGCTGCCAGATCGTCCCGGCGCCCGCTGCCGCCCGGTAGTCGACACCGGCCTTCGCCACCGGCACGTCCGTCGGCGTGCAGACCGCGAGGTAGTCGACCTCACCGCGCCCGGCACGCACCAACTGTTCCGCCACATCGGCGAGATGGAGATCCGAACCCGACCACCCGCACGACTCCAGGTCGGCGCGCAGCAGATCCCGCACCGACAGTTCCAGTACCACCTCGGTCATGTTCACCGCCTCCGGCCGGTCAGCCTCCCGGCGAACCGGCCCGGGCGCAACGGCTTTTGCGCGACACCGCACCGCCCCCGCCCCGCCGGCGAGGGCGGGACGGGGGCGGTGCGGTGCCGGAACCGGTGTCCGCTCAGCCCTGCGCGAGCAGGCCGGGCAGCTCGGCGATCGACTTCAGCACGTGCGTCGCCCCGTCGGCCCGCAGGCGCGCCTCGTCGTGGGCGCCGGTCAGCACGCCGGCCACCACCGAGGCACCCGCCCGGGTGCCGGTCAGCATGTCGTAGCCGGTGTCCCCGGCGACGGCGATCTGCCGGACCGACTCCGTCCCGGTGCGCAGCAGGGCGGCGAGCGCCAGGTCCGGGTACGGGCGGCCGCGGCCGGCCTCGGCCGGGCAGAGGGTGAGGTCGGCGATCGACTCCCACCCGAGCGCGGCCAGGATGCGGTCCTGGGTGGCCCGGGAGAAGCCGGTGGTGAGGACCACCTTCCGGCCCTGGCCGCGGAGTTCGGCGATCGCCTCGGCCGCGCCCGGCAGCGCGGCGCAGTGGCCCGCGTCGACGAGGTCGTGGTAGGCGGCCTCGAAGGCGGCGTTGGCGGTCTGCGCCTTCTCCTCCGCGCCGAACAGGTGACGGAAGACGGAGATCTTGGACTCGCCCATGGTGACCCGGACGTGCTCCAGCATGCGCGCGTGCTCGGGGCTGCCGGCCTCGACGCCGAGCGAGCCGGCGGCGGCCTGGAAGGCCCGCTCGACCAGGCCGTCGTCGGCCACCGTGGTGCCGGCCATGTCGAGCACGACGAGACGGATATCAATCGACATGTCAACTACCTCTAGAGATTCGTGAGTTCTGCGGTGGTCTCGGCGATGGCCGGCGAGCAGGTCATACCGCGGCCGCCGGGACCGGTGACCAGCCAGACGGCGTCGCGGACCCGCTCCCGGTGGACGACCCGGGTGGTGTCCACGCACTGCGCGTACACCCCGGCCCAGCGGCGGCGCACCCGGGGCAGCGGCCGGCCGAGCAGCTCCTCGGCCACCCCGACCAGGTGGTCGTACGGGTCCTCGACGACGTCGAAGCCGAACGGCTGGTCGTACTCGTGGGTGTCGCCGATGGTGAGGCCGCCGTCCTCGCGCTGGACCATCAGCAGCTGCATCTTGTGCTCGGCGGCGACCGGCGGCTGCGGCTGCGCGGCCTTCAGCCGCTCCAGCGCGTCGCCGGCGAAGGCGGGGTAGTAGCGGAAGCTGTCGCCGTCGGCGACCGAGGTGGTGAGCTCCTCGCCGAGCGGGTCGGTCTGCATCATCTGCAGCCGCACCTTGCGGACCGGCAGCTCGGGCGCCAGCTCGCGCACCAGGCCGCCCAGCCAGGCGCCGGTGCAGAGGATGACCAGGTCGCCGGTGTGGACGTCGCCGTGGTCGTCGCGGACGGCGTTCTCTCCGATCACCTCGCGGACCTCGCGCCCGGGGAGGAAGGTGTACCGGCCGCTGGCGAGCAGCGCGGCGCGCAGTGCGGGCTGGGCGGTGCGCGGCTCGACGGCGGCGTCCCGCTCGCACCACAGCGCGCCGAGCAGCTCGCCGCGCAGTGCCGGGTTGGCGGCCCGCGTCTCGGCCGCGTCGAGCAGCCGGTAGCCGCGCGCGGCCGCGTCGGGCAGGGTCAGCGCCTGCTCGGCGACGGCGAGTTCGGCCTCGGTGCGGATCGCGGTGAGCGAGCCGTTGGCCCGGAAGCCGAGGTCGGGCACCTTCGCGCCGATCCGCTCCCACAGTTCGCGGGCCCGCAGTGCGGTGTCCAGCTCCTCGCCCGCGGCCCGGCCGCTGACCCAGACCAGACCGAAGTTGCGCACGGAGGCGCCGCGCGCCTCGGCCTCGCGCTCCAGGTGGACGACCTCGTGGCCGCGCTCCACGGCCTGCCAGGCGTGCATGCTGCCGAGCACGCCTGCTCCTACGACGATGACTCTCATGCGGCCAGACTGGTGCGGCGAGGTGGCCAAGGGGAGTCCGAACAGCGGCGCACAGGTGAACCGACCGAAAAGTTGTACAGCCAACCTGGTCCGCAAGGGTCGACCGGGACGGGTCCGGCCGACCCGGTCGCGCCCTGCCGGTCGGCGCGGCCCCGCCGCTCAGCGCACCACGGTCGCCCGCAGGTAGTTGCGCCGGCCGAAGTGGAGCTCGTCCACCACCGTCAGCCCCTCCACCTGGAACCGGTAGAGCGCCGCCGCCCCGCCGCCGGTCAGGAACTGCCGCCGGTCGTCCTCCTCCCGGGCGAAGGACGGGAACCGCCCCCGGTAGGCGGCCAGCGCCGACTCCGCCTGGTGCCCCCACGCCTCCCCCGCGCGGCCGGTCAGCTGGATCCCGCGCAGCTGCTCGCCGAAGGCCGGTGGCGGCACGAAGACGGTGGCCGCCGCCCGGGCCTGATCGGCGAGGTGGTGGCTGTGCCGGGTGGCGCGCTCGCCGACGAAGTACAGGACGAGATCGTCGTCGTGGGCGAAGAAGGCCAGGTTGGCGTGCGGGCCGTGCTCGTGGCCGGCGGTGGCGAGCGTGAGCACCATGGCTTCGGCCAGCAGCCCCTCCACGCCCTTGCGGAGTTCCTCGGCGGGCCGGTCGCCCTGGGTGAGGTCGAGTCGGTACGGCATCGGCGGCACTTCCCTCCACGGGCACGCCGGGGTGCCGCGGCAGCCCGGCACGACTGAGCCGGGCGGGTGCCCGTCCGAAGGGGCCCCACGCCCGGCTCACATGCTCTCCCCGCCACCCCCGCCGCACAAGGGTCGGGCAGGTCACGGAACTCAGCGCCGCTGCGCCTCCAGCGACGGCCGGCCACCGGCCGCCGAGGCGACGGCGCCCGCGCCCAGCAGCGGCCGCAGCGCACCGTCGCGCGCCCGGTCCACCAGCGGTGCGGCCCGTCCGGCGGCCAGCGCGAGCGGGACCGCCACCAGGACCCCGACCAGCGCGCCGACCAGCACGTCGTGCGGGTAGTGCACGCCGACCCAGACCCGGGAGGCGCCCATCAGCACGGCGGCGACCGCGGCGACCGCGCCCAGTCGCCGGTCGGCGAACCAGAGCGCCGTCGCGGCGGCGAAGGCGATCACGGTGTGGTTGCTCGGGAAGGACCAGTCACCGGCGCCCGGGCAGGTCTCCAGCGTGCCGCGCACCCCGAGCTGGGCGCACGGCCGGACCTCCTCCACCACGCTCTTGAACCCGGAGTTGACGGCGTAGGCGACGACCACGACCAGCGGCGAGGCCAGCACCCGGGCCATCGCGGTCGAGCCGGCACCGCGCGCCCGCCACCACGCCAGGAGCATGAGGACGGCGAACAGGCCGAGCCCCAGCGCGGACCAGACCTTGATCACCTGGTCGAGCCAGTGCGGCGCGGCGTCCGCCCACCCGACCACCCGGGTGTAGAGGCCGCCGTCGATACCGCTGCCGTCGTAGACGGCCAGCGCGCGGGAGAGGGTCACCGGGCGTCACCACCGTGACGCCGGGCCCTCCGGGCCCGGAACAATTCAAGAACAATCGGAATCACGGAGACAACTACTACCAGACCGATGATGGGAAGCAGGTACCGGTCGATATTGGGCACCGACGAGCCGAGCGCGTACCCGGCCATCACCACCCCGACGGTCCAGACCACGCCGCCCACCACCTGCCAGAGGGTGAAGGTGCGGACCGGCACCTCCAGCACGCCGCAGAGCGGATTGAGCACCGTCCGGACCACCGGGATGAACCGCCCGAGCACGATCGCCTTGCCGTACCCGTACCTGGCGAGCAGCTCCTCGGCCCGCTCGACACCGTGCCGCAGGCTCTTGTTGTCGAACCGCTGCAACAGCGCGCGGCCGCCGCGCCGGCCGATCAGGAAACCGACCTGGGCGCCGATCAGCGCACCGGCCAGGGCCGCGGGCAGCACCTGGTAGAGCTCCAGCTGCGGCCCCTCGGTGGCACCGGGGACGCAGAGCAGCCCGGCGGTGAACAGCAGCGAGTCGCCGGGCAGGAAGAACCCGACGAGCAACCCGGTCTCGGCGAACAGCACGACGGCGATGCCGAGCGCCCCGAAGGCCGCGAGCAGCGACGAGGCGTCCAGCAGGTTCACGGCGAGCGCGTGAACGGCGGGAGCGGCGGACGACTGGAGCAAGGCTGGCGGACCTCTCGTACGTTGGAGGGCGGCTTCTGCGCAGCAGGCCCTCGAACGTCTACAGTGACGTAGACGGTCTACATGACTGTAGACGAGTCCTGGAGGAACCGACGCCATGTCCGACGTACCGTCCGCCCGCCGGCCCGCCGGGGAGCTGGAGGCCGAGGTGCTGACCACCCTCTGGGCCGCACGCGAACCGCTGACGCCGCAGGACGTCCAGACGGCCCTCGGCGGCGACCTGGCGCGGACCACCGTCGCGACGATCCTCGCCCGCCTGCACGACAAGGGCACGGTGGAGCGCACCCGGGCGGGGCGCGCCTACTCCTACACCCCGACCGTCCAGGACCCGGCCGGCCTGGCCGCCCGCCGGATGCACACCGAGCTGGGGCGGGAGGCGGACCACTCCACCGTCCTGGCCCGCTTCGTCTCCGACCTCTCCACCGAGGACGAGCGGCTGCTGCGCGAGCTCCTCGGCGGGGGCGAGGGCGGGAACGACAGCGCGGGCGGGAACGGCGACGCGGGCGGGGGCGCGGACCCGAGGAGCACCACCGGACCGGTCACCCCGTGATCCTCGCCGTCCGGGTCCCGCTGCCGCCGTTCCCCGCCGCCCCGCCGTCCCGGACCGCCACCCGGAGCAGTGGCGCCCGGCCGAACCGCGCGCCGGTGACCAGCATGCGGACATGCGCCCCCCGTGCGCCTCCATGCGCCGCGCGCGCACCCATGGCACCCGCCGGGCCAGTTGTTCACGCGCCCTCACGCACTACCTCCACGCCGTAGCCACCGCACCCACACCCTGCTGCGCCCCGCCGGACCGCACCCCCTGGGCGACGACCGGGCCGACGCCCTCGCCCTCCCCGGCCGCCGACCTCGACCACGCCGTCGAGGCCGCCCAGCAGCGCGCGGGCGGATCGCGCCGATCCGCGCCGGGGGCGGGCCCGGCCCCTCGGTACGGATCGACCCCGGGCGCGCCCGGCCGATTCCCGACGTCAGGACACCCATAGCTTGTTGGCATGTCCACTCTGATACCGCTCACCGGCCCTAGTTGGCAGACCCCATCCCCAGGACCGGACAGCCCCCGTACTCTTTCGTCAGCGCGTCGGCCCCGACGCGCCCTCGATCGGCGGCGAGGAGCAAACCGAGTGCGGCAGACCGGACGGCAGACCCTACGGCCCGAGCGCCGAACTCCGTCGAGCGCGGCGGAGCTGGCCAGGCTCCACGACCACGCCCTGACCGAACCGGCCACCCGCGGCCCGACCCGGGAGGCCGACCCGACCGAACAGGAGCAGCCGCCGACCGGGCCCCGCCCCGAGATCGGCGACTCCTGGGCCCGCCTGCGCCGCCTCGGCCTGGACCCGGACGCCGGCGCCGCCACCGTCCACCTGGGCCCCGCCGAGGTCGAGCACCGCCGCCGCGCCAGCGGCCTCGACGTCCTGCTGCCGGTGCTGCGCGACACCCTGCTGGAGCCGGGCGACCAGGTCCCGCTGATCCTCGCCATAGCCGACGCCGAGGGCCACATCCTCTGGCAGGAGGGCGAGCGCGCCCTGCGCCGCAGCGCCGACCGGATCGGGTTCCTCACCGGCGCCCGCTGGATCGAGGAGAGCGTCGGCACCAACGGCATCGCCGCCGCCCTGCGCGCCCAGCGGCCGATGCACGTCCACTCCGCCGAGCACTACCTGCGCAGCCACCACTCCTGGTCCTGCGTCGCCGCACCCGTGCACGACCCGGGCACCGGCCGGCTGGTCGGCGCCATCAACCTCAGCGGCCCGGCCAGCAACGTCCGGCCGTACCTGCTGCAACTGACCGCCACCGCCGCCCGGCTCGCCGAGACCGAGCTGCGGGCCCGCCGCCTGGAGTCGCTGCACCACCTGCGCACCCTGGCCGCCCCGCTGCTGGCCCGGGTGAACGGCCCGGCCCTGGTGGTCGACGCCGCCGGCTGGATCGCCTGCGCGGCCGGCCTGCCGCCGCCCGCCCGGCTGCGGCTGCCCGCCGAGGGCTGGAGCTCGGCCGCCGTGCACTGGCTGCCCGGCCTCGGCGAGTGCGTCATCGAGCCGTTCGCCGACGGCTGGCTGGTCCGGCCGGTCCGACCGCTGGACGGCGAGCGGGCCGGCGAGGGCGCCACCGCGGTGACCGCCGAGCAGGCCGAGGGGGCCCGGCTCCGGCTGGACCTGCGCCGACCGGACCGCCCCGAGCTGTCGGTGCGCGGGGCCGCCGGCAGCTGGTCGCACGCGCTCAGCCCGCGCCACGCCGAACTGCTGCTGCTGCTCGCCACCGAGCGCTCCGGGCACAGCGCGGCGCAGCTCGCCGACGCGCTCTTCGGCGACCCGGCCCGGACGGTGACCGTGCGGGCCGAACTGTCCCGGCTGCGCCGCTACCTGGGGGGCCTGCTGGCCCACCGGCCGTACCGGTTCGCCGAGTCGGTGCTGGTCACCGTGGACGGGCCGGACGACCCGTACGACCTGCTGCCGGTCTCCTCCGCGCCGGCCGTGCGCCGGCTGCGGGCGGGCCTGGCCACCGGTGCCGTCCGACTCCCGGGGACGCCCCCGTTACCGGGCCCGCGCACCCCGGGCGACACCGTCGCCGCGGCTCCCGCGCGTCAGCCGCCGGTCAGCAAGGCGGACAGCTGGGCGTCGGTCGGGCCGTAGGCGTGCTCGGCCTCCTCCGAGACCAGCGCGTACGTCCGGTCCAGCCACGCCTGCACCCTGGGCTTGGAGACCTCCAACAGTGCACTTCCGTGGGGTGATTCGAGCGCCAGGTGCAACGTCGAGCCGTGGCACGGGCAGTAGGCCGGCCACAGCTTGACGTCGCCCTGGCCGCTCAATGAGCGCAGGCCGTCGCGCAGCAGATCGCGCGAGAACACCCAATCGGCCTCGTCCGGCCGGCCCAGATGGAACGTCAGCAGCACCTCGTACGGGCGCTCGGCGTCGAACCGGAACCGCGTCCGCACCTCACCGACCACTTCCTCGCCCAGCGAGATCCGCAGCGTCAGCACCTCCTCCACCGCCGCCGGAGCGGCGGTGGAGCCTGCCTCTTCGCCGCCCGTGGGGGTGGCGGCGAGAGGGGCACTGGAGGGTGCTGACAGCGGGTCGGACGGCATGACGGTCTCTCCGGGACGGCGTGGGATGCCCCCACCCTGCGGCACCACCGGGCGGACCGGCAAGGGTTGCAAGGAGGTTGCAATAATCCCCGTGCCCACCGGTGGATCCTTACCCGCCTTGTCAGACGGACCGTCAACTTCCGTTCAGTGAAAGGCCGTCCACGGAGTTGATCGATCCCGCCCGAGGGCTGGCCGGCGCCCGGGCGCCCGCTGGTACGCTCGTCCCCCTGCCGGCGCGGGCCCACGCGCGTCCACCGGCGGACCCGCGCGAGCGGCCCCGGACGAACCCGGGCGATTCGGCGGCAGTCCGCCCGTGACGGCGGTTCGGACCCGTCGGTGGCGCATGGGAGAATGCGGCGAATCCGGCGACGACTTCGGGGAGGGAGGGTCGGGTGGCTCTGCGCGAGGAGATCGAGCAGGACGCGCAGCGCGAGCGGCACGGCCGGCACGGCCGTCCCAAGCCGTTCGGCGGCCGGCTCCGGCTGCCGACCCTGCGGTTCTCCGGCGCCGCGATGGCGATGTCCACCGTGGTCGGCATCAGCATCGCCACCACCTGGCTGCTCCACGAGCAGCAGGGCGTCGGACGCCGGGCCGGAGTGGCCCGGGTCGGGTCGAGCCCGCCGCCCACCCCGGGCACCGAACGGGCCGACGCCGCCTCCGCCCCCGACGCCTCGCGCGCCCCGACGGCGCCACTGCCCTCCGGGCGGCCCTCGGGCACGGCCTCCCCCGGCCTCCACGCCTCGTACCCGCCGGCCTCCGCCGTTCCGGCGCCCCGCTCGCCCTCCACGGGCACGACCGTGCCGCTCGCCGAGGGCCGGACCGACAGCCGGGGGCCGTCCGACGGCCCGTCGGCGCACGCCGTCGGCCCCGCCCAGCAGCAGGACGGCCCCGCGACCACCGCCGGGCGGTCTCCCGCGGACCGTCCGCCCTACCAGCAGCCCGAGGCGCCGGAGTCGGCGGCCCAGCCGCTCCCGACCCAATCACCCTCGCCGCAGCGGCCGTTCGCCCCCGCACCGAACCCCGTCGCGCCCGGGGCCCGGCCGCCCGGGGAGTTCGGGGAGCTCGCCGACGGCTGGACCGGCGTGACACCCGAGGCCCCGACGGTCCCGAAGGACCAGAGCGGCGAGACCGACCCGGCCCCGGACGGTACGGTCGACCTCGCGCTCACCGGGGCCGCCCTGGTCCAGCAGCTCGGCCGCGACGGCACCCGCCACGTCCTCGCCCTGACCGTCGCCGAGCCGCTCACCGCGCTCCAGGCCGAGCTCCGCCTCACCCCCGACGAACCGGTCGCCGACGAACCGGCCCGCGGCATCGCCGGCGTCCCCGGCACCGTCTGGACCGACCTCGCCGGCGCCGTGGTCACCACCCACCACGAACGCGGCACCCTGGTCTACCGCTTCACCACCCCGGCCGGTGTCGACGTGGCGCCCGGGCGCTACACCTTCGGCGTCCGCAGCGCCCTGCCCGCCACCGCGCCCACCACCGGCGCATCCGCCACGGGCCGGCCCACGCCCGCCGGGCCCACCCCCGCGGCGCCCACGTCCCCGGCACCCACGTCCGTCGGGCCCAGCCCCGGGGCGACCGCTCCCGGCGGGCCCCGCAAGGCCGCCCCGGTCGAGAGCTGGAGCGCCTCCGCGTTCGGCATCCAGCGCCCGCGGGCCGTCGCCGCGCTGGGCACGTTCGCAGCCCCGCCGAGCTGACCGACCGTCCGACAACCCGACAGGTCACCGCCTTGATCGGGCTCGTCTCGACAACCCCGTTCGTTACTGTGGGTACCACTCGGCACGGCGCCCCCGACTCGGGTCCGCACGCCGTGCCACCGCATCCGAGGAGGAGTTCGTGTCCACGGTCCTGACCCAAGGCGGCAACGCCCCGCTGACCGCCGCGCGGGTGACCGTCGAGGTCACCGCACCCAAGGCGCTGGACGTCTCCGGCCTGCTCCTGACCGATGCCGGAAAGGTCCGCTCGGACGCCGACTTCGTGTTCTTCAACGCCCCGCACGGCCCCGGTGTCACCCACCGCCCGGCCTCCGGCGGCACCCCGGACGCGATCACCATCGACACCTCCGCCGTCCCGGCCGGCATCACCAAGATCGTCGTCACGGCGAGCCCCGACGAGGCCGGCGCCACCTTCGCGGGCATCGAGCCGACCGCGACCGTCCGGGACGCCGACTCCGGCCAGGTCCTGGTCACCTTCACCCCGCCCCAGCTGGGCCGCGAGACCGCGCTGATCGTGGTCGAGGTCTACCAGCGGGGCGGCGCCTGGAAGGTCCGCGCGGTCGGCCAGGGCTACGCCAACGGCCTGGCCGGCATCGCCACCGACTTCGGCGTCACCGTGGAGGACGAGCCCGCCCCGGCGGCCGCCACCGCGGCCCCGGTCACCGCTCCGGTCGCCCCGCCGGTCGCTGCCCCGGTCGCCCCGCCGCTGCCGCAGAGCGCGCCCCCGATGCCGCCGGCCCCGCCCGCACCGCCCGCCGCCGCGCCGAGCCTGACCAAGGTCACCCTGGACAAGGGCCGGGTGAGCCTCACCAAGGGCGGCTCGGTCTCGCTGGAGAAGAACGGCAAGCCCTTCCTCTCCTCCGTCCGGATGGGCCTCGGCTGGGAGCCCGCCGGGCGCGGCCGCAACATCGACCTGGACGCCTCCTGCATCGCCTTCGACGCCAAGCGCGAGAAGCTGGACACCGCCTGGTTCATGAAGCTGGGCATCTTCAACGGCGCCGTCGTCCACTCCGGCGACAACCTCACCGGCGAGGGCGGCGGTGACGACGAGTCGATCACCGTCCACCTCGACGGCCTGCCGCCCGAGGTCTGCGGCCTGGTCTTCGTGGTCAACTCCTTCTCCGGGCAGAAGTTCACCGACGTCAAGAACGCCTACTGCCGCCTGCTGGACGCGGGCTCCAACCAGGAGCTGGTCCGGTTCGACCTCACCCAGTCCGAGCCGCACACCGGCGTGGTGATGTGCAAGCTGGTCCGCCAGTACTCCGGCGAGTGGGTGATGACCGCGATCGGCGAGTACGTGGACGCCAAGACCGCCCGCGCCATGGTCAAGCCCGCCGCCTCGATGCTCTGACATTCCGGGTGCCCGGGCCCACCACCCGGGCACCCGAAAACCGCTGGCCGGCGGACCGCTGAGCTGCCATCCTGTCCGGATGTTGATCAGGGAAGCCACCCCCGAGGACTGGCCGTCCGTCTGGCCGTTCTTCCACGCCATCGCCGCCGCGGGCGAGACGTTCACCTACCCCCTCGACCTGACCTTCGAGCAGGGCCGCGAGTGGTGGCTCCTCCCCGCTCCGAACCGCACCGTCGTCGCGGTCGACGAGGACGGCACGGTCCTCGGCAGCGCCAAGATGAACCGCAACCACATGGGCAACGGCTCGCACATCGCGAGCGCCAGCTACATGGTCGACCCGGCACACTCCGGCCGGGGCGTCGGGCGCGCGCTCACCGAGTACACCCTGGACTGGGCACGCGCAGCGGGCTACCGCGCCATGCAGTTCAACGCCGTGGTGGCCTCCAACGAGCGCGCGGTGAAGCTGTACCGGTCGCTCGGCTTCGAGATCCTGGGCACCCTCCCCGAGGGCTTCCGCCACCCCGTCCACGGCTACGTCGGCCTGCACGTCATGCACCGCGCGCTCTAGGCCCTGTCCGACCCCGGGGTCCTACTCCTCGATGGCGCCGCCGACCCGCCGCAGATGCTGCCGGAAGCTGTACGAGGGATCGGCGGCCCGGCGCGCCAGGTAGTCGTCGAACGCGGTCTGCCGACGCAGCGTGTCGCCCGAGCGGATCCGCTCCGCCTGCGCGCGTTCGGTCCGCGCGATCCCGACGGCCGTCTCCACCACCTCGTCCAGCCGCGCGGCCGGCACGAACAGCAGGCCGTCGGCGTCCCCGAACACCACGTCCTCGGCGCTCACCAGGTGCGCCCCGAACCGGGCGGTGACCAGCGCCTCCGGCTCCCGCGTGTCGAGCCGCACCGGGCCGAGCGGCAACGCACCGTAGCTGAACAGCGGCAGCCCGATCTCCACCAGCTCCGGCGTGTCCCGGTGCAGGCCCCACACCGCCACCCCGGCCACCCCGGCGGACCGCGCCTCCAGCACCGCGAGGTCCCCGACGCAGGCCTCGTCGACCCGCCCGCCGTTGTCGACGACCAGCACGTCCCCGGGCCCGGCGGTGCCGTAGGCCTCCAGGAACACGTCCACGCTCCCGTAGTGCCGCACCGGCAGCACCCGCCCCGCGACCCGGTGCCCCGCCACCACCGGCCCGACCCCCGCCGGCGCCGCCCGCAGCTCCACCCCCAGCCGCACGCACGCGTCCGCCACCAACGGCGTCGACAACTCCGCGAAGGCCTTCAGCATCCCCAACTCCTCTCACCAGACACCAAGTTCACCAGCAACGCGATCGTAGGCCCGCCCCCGGACTCACACCATCGAGTGATCCTCACTCACCATCGCCCCCACCACGCTCGAACCACCTAGCCTGGTGACGAGACTCGATCGAGGGACAACTCATGGACACAGTGGAGAACGCCATCCTTCTCGAACTGTTCCTGGCCCTGGATACGCCTGAGGGTCTGCGAGCCGAGCTCATCGACGGCGAGATCCTCATTGCGCTTCCCCGCGACGGCGATCACGAGGATCTCCTCTCCCGTGTCATCACTCAGCTGTCCCGCAACGCCGCCGTGAACATGCAGGTGTCCGGCAACAAGGGCCTCCGTCTTCGCAGCGGCGGACACCACCCGCCCGACCACGTCATCCCGGACGCGACCTTCGCCCCGGAGGAACTCCGCCTCTTCCGCGGCGCCCCTTCCTGGACGGACCCGCAGGGCGTGGCCATGGTCGCCGAGGTGACGTCCACCAAGCCCGACCAGGACCGGATCGCCAAACGGCACTGCTACGCCCGCGCGGCGATCCCGCTCTACCTGCTCATCGACCGCGAGCGCTCCCAGGTCAGCATCTTCGGCACGCCGCACCGCGACGAGTACACCGAAGTGCACATCGCCGCCTTCGGCGAGCCGCTCGACCTGCCCGCCCCCTTCGGCTTCGAGCTGGACACCAAGCCCTTCCTGTAGGCCGGAAAAGACGAACGGCCCGCACCCCCCTTCCACAAGGGGTGCGGGCCGTTCGCGGCACGGGGGTGAAACAGCGGGCCTCAGCCCCGCGTCGCCATGGCGCGCAGGAAGAAGGTCAGGTTGGCCGGGCGCTCGGCCAGGCGGCGCATGAAGTAGCCGTACCACTCCTCGCCGTAGGGCAGGTACACCCGCATGGTGTTGCCCTCGCCGGCCAGGCGCAGCTGCTCCTCGGGGCGGATGCCGAACAGCATCTGGTACTCGAAGGAGTCGCGCTTGCGGCCGTTCCACTGGGCGAGCTGGCCGGCGATCTTGATCATGTTGGGGTCGTGCGAGGCGATCATCGGGTAGCCCTCGCCGGCCATCAGGATCTTCAGCGCGCGGACGTACGCGAGGTCCACCTCGTGCTTGCCCTGGTAGGCGACCGACTCGGGCTCCTTGTAGGCGCCCTTGCACAGGCGCACCCGGGAGCCGGGGCCGGAGAACTCGCGGCAGTCGGCCTCGGTGCGGCGCAGGTAGGCCTGGAGCACGACGCCCAGCCACGGGAAGTCGACCCGCAGCTCCCGCGCGATGGCGAGGGTGGAGTCGGTGGTGGTGTGGTCCTCCATGTCGAGGGTCACCGTGGTGCCCGCGTCGGCGGCGGCCTCGCAGATCCGGCGGGCGTTCTCCAGCGCGATCTTCTCGCCGTCCACCGGCAGGAACTGGCCGACGGCCGACAGCTTCACCGAGACCTCGGCGCCGGCCGCCAGGCCGGTGTCCTTGAGCGCGGCGAGCAGGTGCTCGTACGCCTCGGCGGTCCCGGCGGCCTGGGCGGCGTCCTTGGTGTCCTCACCGAGGTGGTCCAGGGTGACCTTGCGGCCGGTGGCGACCAGGTCGTCGCAGGCGGTGACGGCGTCGTCGAGGGCCTCGCCGGCGACGAACCGCTCGACTATCGCGTGGGTCGGCGGGAACTTCTCGACGACGGTGCGGACCTGCGGGGAGCGGGAGGCCGCGAGAAGGGCGGAACGGAGCATCGTGACTCCTGGAGCTGGTGCTTCTAAGGGTGGCAGAAGGGGGACCGGGGCGGCGGTGCGGGTCGCCGCCGCCCCGGTGGGGACGCCCGGCTGCGGGGCCGGGCGTCCGGGGGCGGGTACTCAGCCCATGTGCGGGTAGCGGTAGTCCGTCGGCGGGACGAAGGTCTCCTTGACCGAGCGGGTCGAGCTCCAGCGCGCCAGGTTCTGCTTGGCGCCGGCCTTGTCGTTGGTGCCCGAGGCCCGGCCGCCGCCGAAGGGCTGCTGGCCGACGACCGCGCCGGTCGGCTTGTCGTTGATGTAGAAGTTGCCGGCCGCGAACCGCAGCTTGTGCATCGCGTCCTGGGCGGCCGCGCGGTCCTGGGAGATGATCGAGCCGGTCAGGCCGTAGGGCGACACCGACTCCATCTGGGTCAGCATCTCCTCGTACTTCTCGTCCTCGTAGACGTGCACGGCGAGGATCGGGCCGAAGTACTCGTCCTTGAAGTACTCGCTCGCCGGGTCCTGGCAGACCAGCACGGTCGGGCGGACGAAGTAGCCCACCGAGTCGTCGTACGTGCCGCCGGCCAGGACCTCGACCGACGGGTCCGCCTGGGCCCGGTCGATCGCGGCCTTGTTCTTGGCGAAGGAGCGCTCGTCGATGACGGCCGACATGAAGTTCGACAGGTCGCTGACGTCGCCCATGGTGAGGCCCTCGACCTCGTCGCGGAAGGCGTCCTTGAGGCCGGCCCAGAGCGAGGCCGGGACGTACGCCCGGGAGAGCGCCGAACACTTCTGGCCCTGGAACTCGAAGGCGCCGCGGGTCATCGCGGTCTTCAGCACGGCCGGGTCGGCGGACGGGTGGGCGACCAGGAAGTCCTTGCCGCCGGTCTCGCCGACGATCCGCGGGTAGGTGCGGTAGCCGGAGATGTTGTTGCCGACCTCGCGCCACAGGTGCTGGAAGGTCGCGGTGGAGCCGGTGAAGTGGATGCCCGCCAGCGCCGGGTGCTTCAGCGCGACGGCGGAGACGTCCAGGCCGTCGCCGGTCACCATGTTGATGACGCCCTTGGGCAGCCCTGCCTCCTCCAGCAGCTGCATCAGCAGGTGCGCGGAGAACTGCTGGGTGGGGGACGGCTTCCACAGCACCACGTTGCCCATCAGCGCCGGCGCGGTCGGCAGGTTGCCGGCGATGGCGGTGAAGTTGAACGGGGTGATCGCGTAGACGAAGCCCTCCAGCGGGCGGTGGTCGCTGCGGTTCCAGACACCGTCCGAGGAGATCGGCTGCTCGGCCAGGATCTGGCGGGCGAAGTGCACGTTGAAGCGCAGGAAGTCGACCAGCTCGCACGGGGTGTCGATCTCGGCCTGCTGGGCGGTCTTGGACTGGCCGAGCATGGTGGCGGCGGCCAGCGTCTCGCGCCAGGGGCCGGCCAGCAGGTCGGCGGCCCGGAGGAAGATCGCGGCGCGCGAGTCGAAGGAGAGCGCCTGCCAGGCCGGGGCAGCGGCCAGGGCAGCGTCGATGGCGTCCTGCGCGTCGGCCTGGGTGGCGTTGCGCAGCGTTCCGAGCCTCGCCGCGTGGTTGTGCGGCTGGACGACGTGGATCTCGGTGCCGCCGCCGAGGCGGCGCTCACCGTTGATCGTCATGGTCAGCTGGACCGGCTCCTGGCCGCCCAGCTCCTTCAGCTTGGCCTCCAGGCGGGCCCGTTCCGGGCTGCCGGGGGCGTAGCTGTGGACCGGCTCGTTCACCGGCGCGGGGACCTGGGTCACAGCATCCATGAGCGCACGCTCTCCTTCGGTTCATGCGGGGGATGCCGACGCGGGTCGCACGTCGGCCACAGGACGAACGCTATTCCTGCACCGGGCCCCACTTGATTGGCCGGGCGGCTAAAGTCCCCCGTACGGCGTTGTCCGTGCCGACGAAGGAGTCACGGAGAGGTCACGGTGACCGGCGCACGAGCGGGGGTGCCGCGGACCGCTCCGCCGGCCCCGGCCCGGCCGCTCACGACCCCGAGCCCTGTCCGCCCGGCTAAAATCGGCGGTACGCCGTTGTCCGTTCGCATGAAGGAGCCCCCGGTGTCACAGCCCGCCGGCCTCCCGCTCCGTCAACTGCTGATGTCCCTCGGCGAACCGCTGGTCGAGCTCCAGGCCGCCCCCCAGGGGCTGGACGTACCGGTGCGCGACGTCGCGATCCTCGACCCGGAGGACCCTCCCGCCGCCGCTCCCGGCGAACTCGTGCTCGCCATCGGCGCCCGGGGCCGGGCCGCACTGCCCGCACTGCGCGCGGCCGGCCGGGCCGGCGCCGCCGCCGTCGCGGTCAAGCTGGACGGCCCCGGTCAGGCCGACGCCCTGCGGGAGGCGGCCACCGAGGCGGGCGTCGCCCTGCTCTCGGTCCGCCGGGAGACCCGCTGGGAGCACCTGGACTCGCTCGCCCGCGCGATCATCGCCGGGCCGGACACCCCGGACGTCGCGGGCGCTCCCGAGCACAACGCCGGCGACCTCTTCTCGCTCGCCCAGACCGTCGCCGTGCTCACCCACGGCATCGTCTCGATCGAGGACACCTCCAGCCGGGTGCTGGCCTACTCCCGGTCCTCCGACTCCGACGAGGTGGACGACCTGCGCCGGCTGTCCATCCTCGGCTGGCAGGGCCCCGAGCCCTACCTCTCCAAGCTCCGCGAGTGGGGCATCTTCCAGCACCTGCGCAGCTCGGACACGCCGATCGCGGTCGATCCGCACCCGGAGCTCGGCCTGCGCCGGCGCCTGGCGATCGGCATCCGGACGGGGGCGCAGCCGCTCGGGACGATCTGGGTGCAGGAGGGTGCCCAGCCGCTGGCACCGCTCGCCGAGCAGGCGCTGGTCGGCGCGGCCCGGGTGGCGGCGGCGCAGCTGGTCCGGCGGCGGCGGGAGCTGTCGGCGGACGTCCGGCTGACCCGCACCCTGCTGACCGGCCTACTGGAGGGATCGACCGGCCCGCAGTCGCTCGCCACCCACCTGGGGCTGGACCTGCGCCGCCCGGCCACCGTGCTGGCCTACAGCGCGCCGACCACCGAGGCGCTCACCCGCGCCGAGGTGACCGGCCTGATCTCGGTGCACACCGCCGCCCGTCATCGCAGCGCGCTGCTCGCCCCGATCGAGTCCCGGGTCTACGTCCTGCTGCCCGAGCTGCCGGCCGGCCTGCCGATGACGACGGTCCGCGACTGGGCGCAGGAGGTGGTGGAGGCGGCGCGGGACCACCTCGGCGTCCCGCTGCGGGCGGCGATCGGCTCGACCGTGGACGGCCTGGCCCGGGTGCCCGACTCCCGGGCGCAGGCGGACCGGATCCTGGACGCCATGGGCCGCGGCGGGGTGGACCTGGAGGTCGCGGCACTGATCGACGTCCAGGCGGAGGTCCTGGTCAGCGAGATGCTGGCGCTGCTGCAGGAGCGTTCGGGCCTGCGCGACCCGCGGCTGACCGCACTGACCGCGTACGACCGCCGGCACGGCACAAGGCTCGCGGAGTCGGTGCTGGCCTGGCTGGACGCGCTCGGCGAGGTCCGGGTCGCGGCGGACGCCCTGCACATCCACCCCAACACCCTGCGGTACCGGGTGCGCCGGGCCGAGCAGCTCACCGGCGTCGACCTCACGCAGCCGCAGCAACGGCTGCTGGCCATGCTCCAGCTGCGGCTGCCGCAGGAGTGAGACCGCGGACCGGCGGTGGAAAGCCGGGAGGGGCCCGCCGAGGCGAGCCCCTCCCACCGTCCGTGGTGCCGGATCAGGCGCCGTAGCCCTGACCGCGCTTGTGCTCGTTCAGGCGGTGCCAGGGGCCGGTGATGGCCAGCTGGATGCCCGGGGTCTGGATGTTGGCGAACAGCGTCTTGCCGTCGTCCGAGAAGGTCACGCCGGTGAACTCGCTGAACTCCGGCTTCTCGGCGGTGCCGATGTTCAGCTCGTTGCGGGCGATCGGGTAGGTCAGCCCGTCCTCGGTGGCGCCGAACAGGTGCGAGACGCCCTCGCCGTCCTCGGCGATCACGATGCCGCCGTAGGGCGAGACGGTGATGTTGTCCGGGCCGTCGAAGTTGTCGTGGTCGCCCCAGACGTCGCTGTTGACGCCGAGCAGCACCTTCAGGGTGATGGTGCGGCGGACCGGGTTGAAGAACCAGACCTGGCCGTCGTGCTGGAGCGGGCTCTCCGAGCGGGCGAAGCTGGAGACGAAGTAGAAGCCGCCGTCACCCCACCACATGCCCTCCAGCTTGCGGGCGCGGGTGACCTCGCCGTCCTTGAACTGCTTGCGGATCGAGACGGTCCTGGCGTCGCGGTCCTCGACCTTGACCCAGTCCACGCCGTAGGTGGTGCCGACCTTGGTGGCGCGCGACAGGTCGTCGACGAGCTTGCCCTGCGCGTCGAAGACCTTGAAGGCCTCCAGCGTGCCGGCGTCGGCGGCCAGCTTGCGCAGCTGGTAGCGACCGTGCTTGAAGCCGGCCGGCGGGGTCCAGCGGAACAGCAGTCCGTTCGGGTTCGAGGCGTCCTCGGTCAGGTAGGCGTGGCCGCGCTTCGGGTCCACCACGACGGCCTCGTGCGCGAACCGGCCGAAGGCCTTCACCGGCTGCGGGTCGCGGTTGTAGTCGTCGTCGAACGGGTCGACCTCGAAGATGTAGCCGTGGTCCTTGGTGAAGCCGTTCTTGCCGGCCTTGTCCTCGGTCTCCTCACCGGACAGCCAGGTGCCCCAGGGGCTCACGCCACCGGCGCAGTTGGTGGAGGTGCCGGCGATGCCGACCCACTGCTCGACCGTGCCGTTGCGCTTGGCGTGCACGATGGTGCAGCCGCCGGCGGCGCCCGGGTCGTAGACGTGACCCTCGGTCAGCGGCACCGGGTGCGGCCAGTTGGAGCGGGCGCCGCTCAGCTCGTGGTTGACGACCAGCAGGTTGCCGCCGCGCTCGTCCTCGAAGGCGGAGGTGCCGTCGTGGTTGCTGGGGGTGAACTCGCCGGTGCGCAGCTTGGTGACGCCGGCCCGGTTCACCACCTTGTAGCTGAAGCCCTTGGGCAGCGCGAGCAGCTTCTCGGGGTCGTTGGCCAGCGGGCCGTAGCCGACGGCGGCGCGCTCGGCGTCGGCGGTGGCGGCGTCCTGCACCTCGCCACCGACCGGGGCGGCGATCGCACCCGGGGCGCTGGCCAGGGCCTCGGCGCTACCGGCGATCAGGACACCGGCCCCGACGAGGGTGGAACGGTTGACGAAGTCCCGGCGGGACAGCGACATGTGAGTCACTCCTGAAAGGTGAGCCGCCGACCGGGGTGGAGCCCGGTGCGTGGCGTGCGAGGTGTCGAGGCAGGTCGTCGACGCCAGCAGACTCCGCCGGTGCGATGAACGCCCGGTGACGCGGACGCTTCGTCAGGGTGTTCATTTGCCGACCGTATTCGAATCCATGACTCACCCTTTGCCATGCGCACCGCAGGTCACGGCGCTGCGACACCGCGCGACGACCCGCACGACGTCCCGCGCCGCCGCTCACCGCCCCGCGCGCGCCTCCCGCCACTGCTCCCAGGCCGCGAGCCAGAGCTGCTCGCCGAGCCGCTGCTCCTCCCAGCCGTCGCCCGCACCGCCCGCCCGGTCCCGCCAGAGCTGCTCCCAGGCGCGCTGGGCCGGCAGGCTCGCCACCTCGCTGGCGAACACCGTGTAGCGGATGACCTCCTCGATCGCGGCCACCCCCTCCGCCGTACCGACCACCCACTGGGTCTGCCGGGAGAGCCGGTTGAGGTGGTTGACCATCGCCGTGACCGCCGCGACCGCCTCCTCGCGGCCCTCCGAGCCGAGCCGCATCTGCTGGCGCACCGCGGCCTCCCAGCGCAGCGCGCCGGTCTCGCCGCGCAAGCCGCGCGGCAGCCGGGGCGTGCGCCCGGCCCGGACCTGTGCCTCGATCGCCGCGGACTCGGCGATGCAGTGCTCGATCACCGCCCGGTGCGCCTCCAGCCCGGCGGCCGGAGCGAGTTCGCGCTCCTCGACCGGGACGTACCGGGCCCGCCGGGCGGCGAGACCGCGCAGCAGGGCGGTCCGGCCGCGCAGGTGCCGCTCGACGTCCGCGATCGGAGCCAGTTCGAGGCTGCCCGGCGCCACTCCGCGCCCGCAGACGGTGACGGTCAGCCCGTCCACCCGGAGCCGGCCCGCCCAGACCGGTCCGGCGCCGGGGGCGGAGCCGAGACCGAGCAGCGGGGCGTCCGGCCGGTCCCAGAAGTCGCGCAGGTCCTCGTGGACCTCCACCGCGCACGGCTCGCCGTCGACGGTGATCCACTCGCGCAGCGCCCGGACCCGGCCGGGGCAGTCGCCCTCGTCGACACCGAGCTGCTCGTAGACCCGGTCGCGCTCGTCCTCGACCACGTCCTCCAGCTCGGGCAGCGCCCCCGGCCGGTCGGCACCGGGCCGGTAGGTGCGCACGGTGACGTAGGGGCCGTCGGCGGAGGTCCAGTCGCCGGAGCAGACCTCGACCCAGGACAGCCAGCCGTCACAGGTCTCGAACGCGGCCAGCGCGTCGCCGTCCGGGTCCGCGCCCCGCACGACGCCGTACACCGGGAAGTCGGCCGCGGCCAGCGTGCGGCGGGAGAACTCCTCCTGGTCGGCGAAGCGGTCCTCCCGTCCGCACGGGTCGACCCACCGCGCACCGTCCCCCCGGAGACCGTCCTGCCTGCCACCGCTCTCCCGCGTCATCCCGCGCCGCACCCCCATGTCCTCGCTGCCCTCGCACCGCCTGCCGGACACGATACGTGCCCCGACCTGCCGGGTCATCAGCTCCTTTGCCCCGCCGGGCGGATCGGCAACCCGCGCCACCGTGTCAGGACGTCGGTTTGTCAGTGCCGCTTCCTACGCTGTCGGGCATGACAGCAACCCAGGACTTCCCCGCCCGCATCAGCATCGTCACCCTCGGGGTGACCGATCTCGACCGCAGCGCCCGCTTCTACGAGGGCCTCGGGTGGCGCCGTTCCTCGGTCTCCAGCCCGGAGATCGTCTGGTTCCGCACCGCCGACTCGGTGCTCGGCCTCTTCCCGAGCGACGAGCTGGCCGCCGACGCGGGTGTCCCCGCACTCGGCGAGCCGTCGTTCCGGGGTGTCACCCTCGCGGTGAACCTGGAGTCGCCCGGGCGGGTCGACGCCGCCCTGAGGACGGCCGTCGAGGCCGGCGCCACGGTGGTCAAGCCCCCGGCCGCGACCAGCTGGGGCGGCTACTCCGGCTACTTCGAGGACCCGGACGGCCACCTCTGGGAGCTGGCCCACAACCCGTTCTTCCCCTTCGCCGAGGACGGCTCGCTGGACCTCCCGTGACCGGCCGGGGGCCCCGCTCCGCCCCGCCCCGGCGGCGTCCGTCAGGTCTTCGAGCGCGCCTTGAAGGCCGCCTTGCGCGCCTCCTTGGCCACCGCCCGGTCCAGGTGCAGCTCGCCGACCGCCTCCAGCACGTCCGCCGTGTACGGGTGGTCGACCCGCCAGAGCTCGCCGAAGTAGCTCGCCGGGTTGCCGGTCACCGGCAGGTCGGCGATCAGCTCGCGCAGCAGCTCGGCGTCGCCGCCGGTGTCGAGCAGCTGGGCGGCGAAGGTGTCGACCACCGTCCACAGCGCCATCCCCCGCTCCGGCGCGGGCACGTCGGTGGCGCCGAGTTCGACCAGCCAGGCCCGCGCGGCCCCGCCCAGCTCCGGGTCGTCCAGCACCTCCCGGACGGCGGGCTCGGCGGGCCGCCCGATCATGCCCAGTGCCAGCCGGCCGAGCATCCGGCGCATCGGGGCGTACGCGTCGTTGCCGCGCGCCGCCGCCAGCAGCTCGCGCGCCGCTTCCACCGGCTCCCGGCCGGTCACCCAGACCTGCAGCTCCTCGTCGGGCAGCACGTTGGCGGCCTCGCAGATCCCGCGCAGCAGCTCGGCGGCGTCGCCCTGGGCCAGCTCGCCGACCAGCGGCGCGTCGTAGCCGTCCTCCAGCAGCCACTGCCGGATCCCGTACTGGCCGAGCGGGGTGAGCCGGACCAGGCCGAAGCGGGCCGACTCCTCCTCGTCCAGCGGCTCCTCGCCGACCGCGGCTCCGGCGGGCTCCTGCCCCTCCTCCTCGTCGAACAGCTCCGGGTCGATCGGGCGGTAGTCCAGCAGACCGAGCTCGGCGAGGTCGCCCAGCATCGGGTCCAGCGCGACCATCACATCGGTGATGTCGCCGAGCAGCTCCTCGCTCGGCTCCTCGCCCTCCGGGACGACCAGCAGCGCGGCCAGCACCCCCAGCGGCACGGTCTCGGTGCCGGGATCGGCGAAGGCGGTGGTCTCGTAGAGCACCTGGAGCGCCTCGTCGAGCAGTTCGGCGGCCTCCTCCCGGGCCTCCTCGACCCGCGCCAGCCGCTCCTCGTCCTCCTCGCCCGGCTCCGCCCCGGCCCCCGCGCGCTCGGCCGCCTCCTCGGCGGCCTCCTCCTCCGGCAGCGAGTCGGCCTCCACGGCCAGCTCGCGGACGATCCCGGCGGCGGTCAGCCAGAGCTCCAGGACGGTCTCCGCGTCCCCCTGCTCGGCCGGCTCCAGATCCGGCCCGGGAATGGCCACGTGCTCGCCGGCGGCGGTGGTGCCGATCTCGATGAGGTCGAGGTCACAGGCCAGCGACCAGGCCCGCATCGCCTCGACCACGGCCTCCTCCGGCACCTCCCCCTGCTCGGGCGCGAGGCCGAGCAGCCGGGCGGCGGGCTCCCGGTCCGGACCGGTGAGGTCGCCGAACTCGTCCACCGCCCGGTGCGGGGCCGTCCAGCGGGCCAGCTCCAACGCGTACCCGAACATCGGCACGGCCTTCGCCTGCTCGGCCAGCTCGGACTCGGACGGCAGCCGCACCGGCGGTACCAGCACGGCCGCGTCGTCCAGGTCTTCGTCGTCCAGCCCGTGTGCGGCGAACGCCCCATAGAGGTCCTGCAGCTCCAGGTCGGCGGGCAGCACCGCGCCGACCGCCCCCTCGTCCGGCGCACCCGCCGACGAAGCCCCAGCGTTCTTACGACGTCGTCCGGCCATTGTTGCGCGCTCTCCCTACAGCCAGCGGTCGGCCGATCCGTTCCGGCCGCAGTGGACCAGCTCCCTGTGCCGGTCCACTACCTCAGCGTATAGGCCGGGCACCCCCGATGCCCGGCCTCCAGGGGCGCGCGCCGCAACCGTGCGCCCACCCCTTATCCTTCGAATCGGCACCGTGCACACCCCGCGCGGGCCACCGGGCAACGAAGCCCCTCCGCCCTCCTCGCCCGGCATCGGGTGGGAGGGTCCCATGATCACCCGCTCCACCAGGGAGCCCCGCACCGAGGCCACCACCACAGCGCCCGCGGACGGGCGTGCCGGCACACCCCGCCGACCTTGGTGGTGCCCGGCCACAGGAGACCCCTGCCATGGCGGACCTCTCCCCTGCCGGCTCCGGCCTGCGCACCGCGCAGTTCGACGGACGCCGACTGTCGGAGGCCCTGCTTCCCCTGGAGCTCGCGCCCCGCGCCCAGCTCCAGCTCGCCGCGATAAGCCGCTGGAACGCGCTCCGCGGCGTCCGTGTCGGCCTCGTCGCCGGCGCCCTCCTCCTCATGCTGATCGGTGCCAACCTGGCCACGCCGATCTACCCGCTGCTCCAGCAGCGGCTCTCGCTGACCGCGCTCGACACCACGATCCTGTTCACCGTGTACGTGTTCGCGCTGGTCCCGGTGCTCGCCGTGGTCGGCCACTGGTCGGACCACCTCGGCCGCCGCGCGCTGATCCTGCCCGCCGTGGCCCTGGCCGCCGCCGGGGACGCCGTCTTCGCCACCTCGGGCAGCTTCTGGCAGCTCGCCCTCGGCCGCGCCGTCCAGGGCGTCGCGGTGGGCCTGTCCACCGGAGCCGCCGGAGCCGCCCTCGGTGACCTGCTGCCCGACCACCCCACGCTGGCCGCCAAGCTCACCCTGGCCTGTTCGGCGGGCGGCGTGGCGCTCGGCCCGGTGGTCGGCGCCCTGCTGGCCGGCGGCTCCGACCCGCTGATGACGCCCTTCCTGCTGCACGCCGTCGCCCTGCTCGCGCTCTGTGTGCCGCTCGCCCTGGTCCACCCCCGGATGCCCGGCCGCAGCCGCCCGCCGGCCTCCGCGCCGCGCATCACCACCCCGGCGCACCTGCGCCCGCAGCGCCTCGCCCTGCCGACCACCGGCCGCCGCGAGTTCCTGCTGGCCTCGGCCGCCGGCTTCATCTCCTACGCGGTCTTCGGCGTCTACCTCAGCCTGGCCCCGGCCTTCTCCGCCAAGCTGCTGCACACCGACTCCCGGCTGACCGGCGCCGTGGTCGCCGCGCTGCTGCTCGGTTCCTCCGCCCTCGCCCAGCTGCTCGTCCCGCCGACCGCCGACCGCCTGGTCATCGCCCTCGGCATGACCGGCCTCGCGGCGGGCCTCGGCCTGGTCGTCACCGCCCAGTACACCGGTACGCCGGCCCTGCTGTTCATCGGCAGCGTCCTCGGCGGCTCCTGTCAGGGCGTCGCCTTCCGCTCGCTGTTCACCAGCGCGGTGGCCGCGATGAACCCGGAACGCCGGGGCTCCGAACTCAGCTCCCTCTGGGTCATCGTGTACCTGGGCAGCTCGCTGCCGATCGTCGCCGTCGGCGCCCTCGTCCAGCACTACGGCCTGCTCCCGGCCACCAGCGGCTTCGTCGGCCTCGCCGCCCTGCTCTGCATCGGCCTGGCCCTCGCCGTCGCCCGCAAGCCCCGGCGCGCCTGACGCCGAACCGCACGAACGCCGCCGCCGCCCGGTACGGATCTCCGTACCGGGCGGCGGCGTTCTCGGACTCACCGGGGCTTCCGGCTCTTCGTGTGGATCTCGAAACCGAACGGTGCCGAGCATCGGCCGACGATCGTTGTGCGCGTCGGAGGACGACGTCACCTCGACCACAAGTCGAGCTCGCGGCGCCAGTCTCGCCGCCCGTCGGCAGATATACCACTGCCGCGCGAACACGTCCCCCGAAGGAGAGGCTCGCGCGGCAGTGGGTGGACGAAGGCCCGTCGGTCAGACGTTGAAGCCGAGCGCGCGGAGCTGCTCGCGGCCGTCGTCGGTGATCTTGTCCGGGCCCCACGGCGGCATCCAGACCCAGTTGATGCGCAGGTCCTGGACGAGGCCGTCGGTGGCGGTCTTGGCCTGGTCCTCGATGACGTCCGTCAGCGGGCAGGCCGCCGAGGTGAGCGTCATGTCGATGGTGGCCACGTCGGACTCGTCGATGTGGATGCCGTAGATCAGGCCCAGGTTGACGACGTCGATCCCCAACTCGGGGTCGACGACGTCCATCAGGGCCTCGGTCAGGTCCTCGACGGAGACGGTTCCGGCGGTGGTGCCGACGATGACGGTCGGACCCTCCTCGGCGGAAGGGGCGGGCGTCGCGGTGTCACTCATGGTCTGTCCTCCTCTTCTGCTTCAGTCGTTCAGGTCGTTGACGGCGGGCTGGTCGGCCAGGGCCTTGGCGGTGGCGTCCTTCCAGGCCATCCAGCTGAGCAGCGCGCACTTGACCCGGGCCGGGTACTTGGAGACGCCGGCGAAGGCGACCGCGTCCTCCAGCACCTCCTCGTCGCCCTCGCCCTGGCCCTTGCTCTGCATCAGCTCCAGGAACGCCTCCTGGACGGCCTGCGCCTCGCCGACGGTCTTGCCGACCACCAGGTCGTTCAGCACCGAGGCGCTGGCCTGGCTGATGGAACAGCCCTGCGACTCGTACGAGACGTCCACGACCTTGGCGCCGTCGAGCCTCACCCGCAGGGTGATCTCGTCCCCGCAGGTCGGGTTGACGTGGTGCACCTCGGCGTCGCCGTCCCGCAGCCCCTTGCCGTGCGGGTTGCGGTAGTGGTCCAGGATGATGTCCTGGTACATCGAGTCGAGCTTCATGCGTGGGCCGTCCCGTCAGCCGAAGAAGTTCCGGACGTGGTGCAGGCCGTCGATCAGCGCGTCGACCTCGCCCGGCGTCGAGTACAGGTAGAACGACGCCCGCGTGGTCGCCGGAATTCCGTACCGCAGGCAGACCGGCCGCGCGCAGTGGTGGCCGACGCGCACGGCGATGCCCTGCTCGTCCAGCACCTGGCCCACGTCGTGCGGGTGGATGTCGCCGAGCGTGAACGAGATCGCGGCGCCCCGGTCCACGGCGTTGCGCGGACCGATGATCCGCAGGTCGGGGACCTCCAGCAGCCGCTCGACCGCGTACGCGGTGATGGCGTGCTCGTGTGCGGCGATCCGCTCCATGCCGATGTTCGACAGGTAGTCGATGGCCGCACCGAGCCCGACCGCCTGGGCGATCGGCGGGGTGCCGGCCTCGAACTTGTGCGGCGCCGGGGCGTAGGTGGACGAGCCCATCGTGACGGTCTCGATCATCTCGCCACCGCCGAGGAACGGCGGGAGGTCCTCCAGCAGCTCCTGGCGGCCCCAGAGCACGCCGATGCCGGTCGGAGCCAGCATCTTGTGGCCGGTGAAGGCGACGAAGTCGGCCTCCAGGGCCTGCACGTCCAGCACCATGTGCGGCGCGGCCTGCGAGGCGTCGATGACGACCAGCGCGCCGACGTCCTGCGCCTTGCGCACGATGGCCTCGACCGGGTTCACGGTGCCGAGCAGGTTGGAGACCAGGGTGAACGAGACCACCTTGGTCTTCTCGGTGATCAGCTCGTCGATGTTCGACAGGTCGAGCCGGCCCTCGTCGGTCAGCCCGAACCACTTCAGCTTCGCGCCGGTGCGCTGCGAGAGCAGCTGCCACGGGACGATGTTGGAGTGGTGCTCCATCTCGGTGATGACGATCTCGGAGTCGGCGTCCACCCGGTAGGGCTCGTCCGCCCAGGTCAGCATGTTGGCGACCAGGTTGAGCGACTCCGAGGCGTTCTTGGTGAAGACCACCTCGTTGCGGCTCGGCGCGTTGACGAACGCCGCGACCTTGTCGCGGGCGCCCTCGTACAGCGCCGTGGCCTCCTCGGCCAGCACGTGCACCCCGCGGTGCACGTTGGCGTTGTGCCGCTCGTAGTAGGTGTTCAGCGCTTCCAGCACCTGGCGCGGCTTCTGCGAGGTGGCGGCGTTGTCCAGGTAGACCAGGGGCTTGTCGTCGTGCAGCAGGCGCTGCAGGACGGGGAAGTCCTTGCGGATCGCGTCGGTGTCGAGCAGACCCGGCAGGCTCGTGGTCGAGCCACTCGTCTCGGGAGTATGGATCACTCGGAAGCGCCGCCCTTCACGTAGGACTCGTAGCCCTCGTTCTCCAGCTTGTCGGCCAGCTCGGCGCCGCCGGACTCGACGATGCGGCCGGCCGAGAACACGTGGACGTAGTCGGGCTTGACGTACCGCAGGATGCGGGTGTAGTGGGTGACCAGCAGGGTGCCGACCTCGCCGGTCGAGCGGACCCGGTTGATGCCCTCGGAGACCTGGCGGAGCGCGTCGACGTCCAGACCGGAGTCGGTCTCGTCGAGGATCGCGATCTTCGGCTTGAGCAGCTCCAGCTGGAGGATCTCGTGGCGCTTCTTCTCGCCGCCGGAGAAGCCCTCGTTGACGTTGCGCTCGGCGAAGGCCGGGTCCATCTGCAGGGCGGCCATCGCGGCCTTGACCTCCTTGACCCAGAGCCGCAGCTTCGGGGCCTCGCCGCGGACGGCGGTGGCGGCGGTGCGCAGGAAGTTGGACACCGACACACCCGGGACCTCGACCGGGTACTGCATGGCCAGGAAGACGCCGGCGCGGGCGCGCTCGTCGACGGACATCTCCAGGACGTCCTCGCCGTCCAGCAGCACCTGGCCGCCGGTGACGGTGTACTTCGGGTGGCCGGCCAGCGTGTAGGCCAGGGTGGACTTGCCGGAGCCGTTCGGACCCATGATCGCGTGGGTCTCGCCCTGCTTCACGGTCAGGTCGACGCCCTTCAGGATCTCCCGGGGGCCGTTCTCCGCCTCGACGGAGACGTGCAGGTCGCGGATTTCAAGGGTTGCCATATGTACTCAGGACTCCTGGTTGACGGAGACGAGCACATCGTCCCCTTCGATCTTTACGGGGTAGACAGCGACCGGCTTGGTGGCGGGCAGTCCGGAGGGCTTGCCGGTGCGCAGGTCGAAGCTGGAGCCGTGCAGCCAGCACTCGATCATGCAGTCCTCGACCTCGCCCTCGGACAGCGAGACGTTCGCGTGCGAGCAGGTGTCGTTGATCGCGAACACCCCCTCGTCGGTGCGGACGACGGAGACGGGCACGCCGTTGAGGTCGACGCGCCGGGGCACGTCCTCCTGGAGCTCGCTCAGCGCGCAGGCACGGAGAAAACTCATCGGCCTCAGACCGCCGCTTCCAGCTCGGCCTCGATCTTCTCCATGAGCTGCTCCTGGATCTCGGCGACGCCGATCTGCTGGACCAGTTCGGCGAAGAATCCGCGCACCACCAGGCGGCGGGCCTCGTCGGCCGGGATGCCGCGGGACTGCAGGTAGAAGAGCTGCTCGTCGTCGAAGCGGCCGGTCGCGGAGGCGTGGCCGGCGCCGACGATCTCGCCGGTCTCGATCTCCAGGTTGGGGATCGAGTCGACCCGGGCACCGTCGGTCAGCACCAGGTTGCGGTTGTGCTCGTAGGTGTCGGTGCCCTCGGCGGCGGCGCGGATCAGCACGTCGCCGACCCAGACGGCGTGCGCGTCCTGGCCCTGCAGCGCGCCCTTGTAGACCACGTTGGAGCGGCAGTGCGGGGTGTCGTGGTCGATGACCAGACGGTGCTCCAGGTGCTGGCCGGCGTCGGCGAAGTAGAGGCCGAACAGCTCGGCCTCGCCACCGGGCGCGGCGTAGGAGACGCGCGGGTGGATGCGGACCACGTCGCCGCCGAAGGTGACCACCACGGACTTCAGCGTGGCGTCCCGGCCGACCAGGGCGGTCTGCTGGGCGGTGTGCACCGCGTCGCGGTCCCAGTCCTGGACGGAGACGAAGGTCAGCTTGGCGCCGTCGCCGATCAGCAGCTCGACGTTGGACGCGCGGGTGCCCGTCCCGGTGTGGTTGATCACCACGACGGCCTCGGCGAACGGCTTGACGTCGATCACCACGTGGGCGAAGCGGGTGCCGCCCTCGCCGTGCACGTCGATCTTGACCGGCTCGGTGAGCACCGTCTCCTTGGGGACGGTGACCACGAGCGCCTGCTCGAAGGCGCTGAACGCCTGGGCGGCGACCCGGTCGACCGGCTTGCCGGCCTTGCCCAGGCGGGCGTCGTCGCGGCCGACGGTCTCGGCGGTGACGCCGTCCGGCAGGCTCAGCTCGACCTTGTCCGTGCCCTTCTCCGCCTCGACGGCGCTGCCGTCGTGCAGGCCGTTCAGGCGGTGCAGCGGGGTGAACCGCCAGTCCTCCTCGCGGCCGGTCGGCACCGGGAAGTCGCCGACCTCGAAGGAGGGCTTGACGGCGACGCGGGCGTCGATCGGCTGCTGGACGGTGGCGCGGCCGGTACCGGGACCGGCGAGCTGCGCGCCCGCGCCCGCGGTGCCGACCTCGATCGAACCGGCGGTCGTGGAGCCGGTGGGGGTGTTGACGTCAGCCATGGCTGTCGTGGTGCTCTCTTCCTAGGGATGCGGAGTGGACTGCGTGCGGCCGTTCGTCAGCCGACGGAGCCCTCCATCTGCAGCTCGATCAGCCGGTTCAGCTCCAGCGCGTACTCCATCGGCAGCTCGCGCGCGATCGGCTCGACGAAGCCGCGGACGATCATCGCCATCGCCTCGAACTCGGTCATGCCCCGGCTCATCAGGTAGAAGAGCTGGTCCTCGCTGACCTTGGAGACGGTCGCCTCGTGGCCCATCGAGACGTCGTCCTCGCGGACGTCCACGTAGGGGTAGGTGTCCGAGCGGGAGATGGTGTCGACCAGCAGGGCGTCGCAGAGCACGTTGGACTTGGCGCCCTTGGAGCCCTCGCCGATCTCGATCAGACCGCGGTAGGAGGTGCGGCCACCGCCCCGCGCCACCGACTTGGAGACGATGTTGGAGGAGGTGTTCGGCGCCATGTGGACCATCTTGGCGCCGGCGTCCTGGTGCTGGCCCTCACCGGCGAAGGCGATCGACAGGGTCTCGCCCTTGGCGTGCTCGCCCATCAGGTAGACGGCCGGGTACTTCATGGTGACCTTGGAACCGATGTTGCCGTCGATCCACTCCATGGTCGCGCCCTCGTACGCCACGGCGCGCTTGGTGACCAGGTTGTAGACGTTGTTCGACCAGTTCTGGATGGTCGTGTAGCGGCAGCGGCCGCCCTTCTTGACGATGATCTCCACGACCGCGGAGTGCAGCGAGTCCGAGGAGTAGATCGGCGCGGTGCAGCCCTCGACGTAGTGGACGTAGGCGTCCTCGTCGACGATGATCAGCGTCCGCTCGAACTGGCCCATGTTCTCGGTGTTGATCCGGAAGTAGGCCTGCAGCGGGATGTCGACGTGGACACCCTTCGGCACGTAGATGAAGGACCCGCCGGACCACACGGCCGTGTTCAGCGCGGCGAACTTGTTGTCGCCGGCCGGGATGACGGTGCCGAAGTACTCCTTGAAGATCTCCGGGTGCTCCTTGAGCGCGGTGTCGGTGTCCAGGAAGATGACACCCTGCTCCTCCAGGTCCTCGCGGATCTGGTGGTACACCACCTCGGACTCGTACTGCGCGGCCACACCGGCGACCAGCCGCTGCTTCTCCGCCTCCGGGATGCCGAGCCTGTCGTACGTCGCCTTGATGTCGGCGGGCAGGTCCTCCCAGGACTCGGCCTGCTTCTCGGTCGAGCGGACGAAGTACTTGATGTTGTCGAAGTCGATGCCGGTGAGGTCCGAGCCCCAGGTGGGCATGGGCTTCTTGCCGAACAGCTTGAGGCCCTTGAGCCGCAGGTTCAGCATCCACTCGGACTCGTTCTTCTTCGCCGAGATGTCGCGGACGACGTCCTCGCTGAGCCCGCGCTTGGCGACGGCGCCGGCGGCATCCGGGTCCGCCCAGCCGTACTCGTAGGTGCCCAGGCCTTCGAGCTCCGGGTGCGAAACGGTGTCAGTCATGCGAGCTTCCTAACGCGCGGACGCTGAATCTTCGGTGGACGTACCGGCAGTCGGCACTGCATCGGAACCCGGGCCCGCACTGCGCAGGGAGGGCGACGATGCGGCACCGGGTGCCGGCACATAGGTGGTGCAGACCCCGTCGCCGTGGGCGATGGTGGCCAGCCGTTGCACATGGGTGCCCAGCAGTTGGGAGAAGACCTCGGTCTCCGCCTCGCAGAGCTGCGGGAACTGCTCGGCGATGTGCGCGACCGGGCAGTGGTGCTGGCAGAGCTGGGCGCCCGCCGGGGCTTTCGCCGCGGCCGACGGAACCCGCCGCACGGTGGCAGCGTACCCGTCGGCGCTCAGCGCCCGGGCCAGTGCCTCGGTGCGCTCACCGGCCTCGGCCTGGCGCAGGGCGTCGAGGTACTTCTCGCCCTGCTTGCCGAACCGGGCCCGGGCGAAGGCGGCGACCGCCTCCTCGCCCGCGGCGCCGCCGCCCACCGCGTCCGAGATCCAGCGCAGCGCGTCGGCCGCGAGCTGGTCGTACGCCTGGTAGAAGGCGTCCCGGCCGGATTCGGTGAGGGCGAAGACCTTGGCCGGGCGCCCCCGGCCGCGGCTGCCGTAGACCCGCTGCTCGCGGGCGTCGACCAGGCCGGCGGTGACGAGGCCGTCCAGGTGACGGCGGACGGCTGCGGTCGTGAGACCGAGCCGGTTCGCCAGGTCGGTGGCCGAGGAGGGGCCGTGGTCGAGGATCGAGCGGGCGACCCGGTCACGGGTCGCACGGTGACCGTCGAGCAGCACCTCGGTGGCCGTCGCGGGCACGGCGCAGCCGGGGGCCGACTCGGCCTCCTGCTGCGGGAAGTGCTCGCGCATGTTTTTCACAACACGATTGTTGCGTAATTACTTCCGAAGGGACAAGCCGTGATGCAGGCCTCACTCGTGTCATCTGTCACGCAGGTAAGCCTTACCTGACCTGCGAGAACGATCACCGGGGCACCGTTTCCCCGGTCACCGGGGCCGCTCGGACCCGGTTCCGGGGGGCCCGCCGATCCGGAATCCAATCCTCCGACATGCCCGTTCCGCCCCGCGCACCGGCCCCGCCCGGCCTCCCGTCCGGCCGCCGCGTTCGCTCCTCTTAGACTCGCCGGTATGCACTCCGAACCCGCGGTCCGGGTCACCGGGCTGGTCAAGCGCTACGGCGGCAAGACGGCGGTGGACGGTCTCGACCTCACCCTCGCGCGCGGCGGCGTCACCGCCGTGCTCGGCCCCAACGGCGCCGGCAAGACCACCACCATCGAGATCTGCGAGGGCTACCGCCGCCCCGACGCCGGCACCGTCCGCGTACTCGGCCTCGACCCGGTCACCCAGGGCGCCGAGCTGCGCCCCCGGATCGGGGTGATGCTGCAATCCGGCGGCGTGTACGCGGGAGCGCGCGCCGTCGAGATGCTCCGGCACACCGCCAAGCTGCACGCCCACCCGCTGGACGTGGACGCCCTGGTCGAGCGCCTCGGCCTGGGCTCCTGCGGCCGCACCACCTACCGCCGGCTCTCCGGCGGCCAGCAGCAGCGGCTCGCCCTGGCGATGGCCGTGGTCGGCCGCCCCGAGCTGGTCTTCCTGGACGAGCCCACCGCCGGCCTCGACCCGCAGGCCCGCCGTGCCACCTGGGAGCTGGTCCGCGACCTGCGCCGGGACGGCGTCACCGTGGTCATCACCACCCACCACATGGACGAGGCCGAACAGCTCGCCGACCGGGTCGCCGTCGTCGACCGCGGCAGGGTCATCGCCGAGGGCACCCCCGAGGAGCTCTGCCGCGGCGGCGCCGAGTCCTCGCTGCGCTTCGACGGCCCGCCCGGGCTGGACCTCGGCCCCCTGCTCAAGGAACTGCCCGAGGGCGCCACCGCCACCGAGGCCTCCCCCGGCGGCTACCGCATCGAGGCGCCCGTCGACCCGCAGCTGCTGGCCACCGTCACCGGCTGGTGCGCGGCCTCCGGCATCCTCCCCGAGCGGCTCGCCGTGCAGCGCCGCAGCCTTGAGGACGTCTTCCTCGACCTGACCGGACGGGACCTCCGCTCGTGACGACCACCGACTACTCCCCGCAGCCGGGCGCCGCCCCGATCGGGCGGATGCTGCTCGCGCAGACCGCCTTCGAGACGAAGATGCTGCTGCGCAACGGCGAGCAGCTGCTGCTCACCGTGATCATCCCGACCGTCCTGCTGGTGCTGTTCTCCGCCGTCGACATCGTCGCCGTCGACGGCCCCGGCAAGCGCGTCGACTTCCTGGCCCCCGGCCTGCTGGCGCTCGCCGTGATGTCCACCGCCTTCACCGGGCAGGCCATCGCCACCGGCTTCGAGCGCCGCTACGGCGTGCTCAAGCGGCTCGGCGCCAGCCCGCTGCCGCGCTGGGCCCTGCTCACCGCCAAGACGGGGTGCGTGCTGGTCACCGAGGCCCTGCAGGTGGCCCTGCTGAGCGTGATCGCGCTGGCGCTCGGCTGGTCCCCCCAGGGGCTGTTCACACCGCAGGGGGCACTGACCGTCGTCGCCCTGCTGGTGCTCGGCACCGCCGCCTTCTCCGGCCTCGGCCTGCTGATGGCCGGCACGCTGCGCGCCGAGGCCACGCTCGCCGCGGCCAATCTGGTCTTCGTCCTGCTGCTGCTGGCCGGCGGCGTGATCGTGCCGCTCTCGAAGTTCCCCCCGGCCGTCCAGTCGGCACTGGAGCTGACCCCGATCGCCGCCCTCTCCGACGGGCTGCGCTCGGTCCTCCAGACCGGTGCCGGCGTGCCCTGGGCGGACCTCGGCATCCTGGGCGGTTGGGCGGTGCTCGGGCTGGCCGCGGCCGCCCGGTTCTTCCGCTGGGAGTGAGCGGCGGGGCGGGCCCGCCGCACCGCCCGGCGGTGCGGGTGCGCGGTCGCGTCCCGGCTCAGGGTTCGTCCGGTCCCCTGGGTCGGCGGTAGCGGGCGATCTGCCGACGGGTGGTGTGCCACCGTGATCGCGTCTGGTCGATCACGGTGTGCCATTCGCGGCGGATCTCGTCGTCGGGCGGGCGCTCGCCCCCGGCGATGCCGACGAGCTCATCGCGCACCTCCCGCCCGAGTGCGGCCGACCCGACGGTGACCACCATGGCGCCGAAGAGTGCCGAGAGCGTCGCGAAGACGGCGCCCACCGCGCCGTAGCGGGTGGCCGAGGAACTGAACAGGTGCGGCAGGTAGACCGTCGCGCCCACCGCGTACACCGCCGACAGGACGCCCCCGACGACACCGAACGGGAGCAGGGCCCGCCAGGAGACCCGCCGCGCGGTGAGGATCCAGCCGCTCCAGACGAGGAAGGCCGCGGTCACCGGCGCCTCGGCGGCGGCCGCCCCCACCTGAAGGCGCCCGCGGCCGAGGAGGCCGTAGACCAGACCGGTGACCGTCAGGTAGCCGGCGAGGCCGGCCACCCACCACAGGTCGTTCAGCGTGTTGCGCACACTGAGCGGCCTGAGCTCCCAGGCCTGCTCGAACAGGCGCTGGACCGCTCGCGCGAAGCTCAGCACCGAGATCACGAGGAACACCGCCCCGAAGATGCCGACGGTCGTACTCGTGTCGGACGACGGCGAGAGGACCTGCCGGACGGCGTCGGCCCCTTCCCCGGTGAGCTGGTAGCGGCCGATGATCCGGTCCGCCGTGTCGTCGTGTCCCGTGCGCGTCAGGATGCCGCCGGTGAGGATCGAGAGCGGGACCGTCGCCGCCAGCGCGCCGGCGGCCAGGGCCATCGAGCGATCGAATCCCACGAGCTTCTGGAAGCGGCTGACGCAGCGCAGGGCGAAGGCCGGGCGCAGCCAGAAGGTCAGCGTTCTGATGACGCGTTCGCGGCTGGTCTGGGCCGTCATGCCCTCCTCGGATTCTCAGAGGTCCCGTCCTGGTCGTGAGCGTAGCCTGCCCGGGCTGCAACATGAGGGCGGACGACGCCACGCCGGCCGATCCCGGAAATGGCGATAGGTTCGCTCACATCCCGTCGAAGGGCGGGCCCGGACCCACGCGTGAGGGAGCTCATGGCCGCCATCCATCGCACCACAATGACGCCCACCAAGCTGGAACTGCTGACCGGCTGGCTGCCGAAGCAGGCCTGGTACGCGGGCGACGCCGCCACGCCGGAGTTGGTGCGGGCCGGCGGGTTCCGTCTGGACGATCCGGCGGGCGCGGTCGGGATCGAGTTCATGATCCTGGTGGACGCCTCCGGGGAGCGGCCGGTGGCGTACCTGGCGCCGATGGCCTACCGCGGCGCACCGCTGGAGGGCGTCCCCGACGAGGCCTTGATCGGCACGTCCGAGCACGGGGTGCTCGGCACCCGGTGGATCTACGACGGCGTCCACGACCCGGTGGTGATGGCGCAGTTGGGCGCGCTCCTGCGCGGTGAGGCGGTGCCGCAGCACCAGAGCATCAGCGACACCCCCGACCCGACCGTCACCGTGCGCGGAACCGGACCTGCCGACGGGCTCGCCGTTCAGGTCAACCGCGCCCTGCGGCCGACGGAGGCCGCGCAGAGGTCGCCCGCCGTCCTCGTCGCCGGGTGGTCCTGGCCGGACGGAACGGCCGTACGGGGCGTGCTCGCGGCCGCCGCGCCGAACTGAGGGATCACCCAGCCCTCTCTACCCTCCGGCCCCCGCCGCCTCGCCCGGAGTGGGAAGTCGGCCCTGCCGACTTCCCACTCCGGCGGCGGTCGACGAAGGCGTGCCGCTACGCAGCCGAGTTGTCGACGATCGCGGCGATCTCCACGAACTCGATGACCGGCGCCACGCCGTACAGACCGGTCACTCGCTCGCGCAACTCCTCGGTGAAGAACTGTTCCGCCGCCTCCTTCGAATCCCAGACGTAGAAGTTGACCACCTGCCGCTTCTTCTCATCGAAGGTGAAGAACTTGAACCGCAAGCCCGGCATTCCTTCGAACACGCCCCGGGCATTGTCGGCCACCTTGGTTATCCGTGATCGATCGAAGTCGTCGGTGTAGGAAAAGGTGACGGTGGCGCCGATCATGGGTACTCCCCGTATCGATGGATAAGAGCACCTTGCCTCACCTGAAAACGCTACGCCGTTGGGCTCCGAACGGCCAGATCGATCCGGTCCGTCGAGGCAACGCCGCCGGTCAATGCGCTGTCCTGGCGGGCCGCGCCCACTGACGCGGCCCCCTTCTTCCGCGCCTGGGTGTCGTCCGGCACCGGCGAGGACCGAGCGTCCCCGAGATACTCGGCGACGTACGCCCTGATTTCGGACAGCAGCTCTCGCGTCTCCCGGCACCGAAAAGAACTGCTCCCGGAGCGGGAAGTCGGCCACCCCGACCTCCCGCTCCACATGACGAGGCCTTTTCAGCACACCCGGTGCGACGCACAGCCCGGGGAAATGGGGAGGGGCCGTGGCGGCGGCCACCCTCGCACCGCGGGCGGCACGGGCTGCGGTCGCCGCCGACGAGCGCGCTGCCGGGCCGGGGCATGGCCGACGGATCCTCCCGGGCGAACGCAACTGGCATCTCGTCGGGGCGCGTCTCGATGTGCGGCGACGTCAGAGGTCGTCGCCTGCCACGGCCGTCCGAGGTCGAACGGCGTGGCCGAGGATCAGGAGCCGTTCCGTGTCGGATGAGATCACCGTGCCCCCCGCCCCCTGGCCGCCTGCCCCGATCGGCACCGAGCGACTCGTGCTCCGCGAGTCCGAGGCCCGGGACCGTGCGGCCTTCATCGAGCTGTTCGCCTCGCCGGAGGTGAACGCCTACCTGGGCGGCCCTCGGGCGCGTGACGAGCTGGAGCGCGCGGTGCCCGAGGTGCCGGGGCGGCGCTTCGGCCTCTTCGTGGTCGAGCTCGACGGGGCGATGATCGGCACCGTCGAACTCAACCACCGCGACGCGCAGCGTCGGAGCCGGGTCCGTCCGGACGCCGGGGAGGCCGAGCTCGGCTACCTGTTCCTGCCGGAGACATGGGGGCGCGGGTACGCCGCCGAGGCGTGCGCGGCGGCGCTCGGCTGGTTCGCCGACTCGCTTCCCGGCGAGCCGGTGGTGCTCTGCACCCAGACCGCCAACGACCGCTCGATGCGCCTCGCGGCGAAGCTGGGGTTCACCGAGGCGCAGCTCTTCGAGGCGTGGGGCGCCGAACAGTGGATGGGCCTGTGGTCCCCGGTCACACCGTCCGATTGAGCTCGCGCCGCACATCGCGGCGGCCCCCCGCTCGACGGTGCGAGCGGGGGGCCGCCAGGGTTGCCGATCGCCGGCGTCAGCTCTCGTTGCCGCTGCGGCGCTTGCGGGCGAGCAGGACGATCGCACCGCCGAGCAGCAGGACGCCGCCGCCGGCCGCCGCGATGGCGGGGGTGGCGTCGCTGCTACCGGTCTGGGCGAGCACCGGGGCCGGGGTGGCGGTGCTCGGGGCCGGAGTGGGCGTCCGGGTCGCAGTCGGGGTCGGGGACGCCGTGGGGGTCGCGCTGCGCGACGGGGTCGGCGTCGGGGTCGGCGTGGGAGTGCCGGTCTTGGTGGGGGTGGGCGTGGGGGTCGGGGTCGGCGTGGGGGTGGGCGTGGGGGTCGGGGTGGGCGTAGGAGTCGGGGTCGGGGTCGGGGTCTGGCAGACCTCGATCGTCTTGGTCTCCGTCTTGTTCCAGTCGGCGTTCTTCGGGTCCTCGGTGGTGGTCACCACGAAGGTCGCACTGACCGGCTTGGCGTGGTCCTTCACCGGGTACGTCCCGTGGAACTCCTTGCCGAACTGCTTCTGGTCGAGCACCTTCTCGCCGTCGACGGTCAGGCTGACGACGTTCTTCACACCGCTCGCGTCGCTGTAGTTGGTCAGATCGATCACGATCTTGTCGCAGGTCACCTGCCACGCCGGCGCGTGCGCCGAAGCGCTGGTCGCCAGGGCTATGGGCAGCAGGACGGCGACCGCCGCCGTCCCCGCCAGTGCCGCGTTCCTGATGCCGATCTGCCGCCGCTGTCGCGCCATTTCGTTGTCCCCTCCGAACGGTCTTGCGCAGCAGGCTTGTTGAGTGGTTTCGCGGTGGCCCGCCACGACTGTCCGGGGGACTCTACCGGCACACCCGCACCTCCCCACACCCCGCCGTACGACCGGTTTTCGACTGTCCGTCCGGCCTCGGTTGTGCAGGAACCAGCCCATCACATCCGCCACCTCGGACAACACCCGTTCGGCAAACTTGAACGCATTCCGTCACAGTGGCCAAAAAGCGTTGCCCCCAGCGGTCGATTCCGACCACCGAGGGCAACACAACGGTCAACCGGCCGACCGTCAGACCTGCTTGGCCGCCCGGCGCCGCGCGGCCACCACGATCGCGCCACCGGCGGCGATCACGATCGCACCGCCGATCGCCAGCGGGACGACCGGGCCGGAGCCGGTGTGGGCGAGACCGCCGCCGGTACTGGCCTCGACCGACGGACTGGCCGAGGCACTCGGCACCGCCGCCGCCGACGGGGAGGCGGAGGCCGAAGGGCCGCCCGACGCGCTCGGGCTCGGCTTGCCGCCGGTCGGGGTGGACGGGCTGCCGGAGGCGCTCGGGGTCACCGAGGCGCCCGGCGTCCCCGGCGTGCTCGGGGTGCCCGACGCGCTCGGGGTGGTGGTCGCCGACGGCGAACCGCTCGGCACCACCGGCGGCACGGTCGGCGGGGCGGTCGGCGGCACCTCGGTGGTCAGGCAGCCGGTGAACGGGTAGTGGTGCGTCTCCGCGCCGCCCTTGCCGGTCAGCGACTTGGCGATCACCGAACCGTTGACCGGTCCGCCGCTGCCGAGGTCGAAGGCCGCGTTCGGCGCCAGCACGGTGCCGGCCCAGGCGGCCTGGCTGTTCTTGACCACCTTGGTCGCGGTCGGGAAGTTCCAGAGCAGCTTGGCCCGGACGGCCCCGCCCGCCGCGCTCTGCAGCTTGTCGTCCAGGACGTAGGCCTTCTTGCCCTCGTCCCACAGGTGGAAGCCCGTGGTCCTGGCGGCGGCCATGTCGTAGCCGTCACCGGTCACGGTGACGACGGTGACCGACCCGACCGGCACCTTCACGAAGACGTTGGTGGCGCCCTGGAGCGTCGCGGCACTGACGGTGAAGCTGTTGAGCTTGGCGTCGGCGCTGCTCAGGTAGAGGTCCGCGCCCTTCGCCTCGACCGTGGCGCCGGCGGTCTGCGGCGCGGCGGCGAGCGCGGCGGCGGCGGCGCGCAGCTTGGTGAACTCGGCCTTGAAGTCGATCGGGGACGCGCCCTGGCTGATCTTGCCCTGGTGCGCGTCGACGACGGCGCCGGCGGCCTTCGAGCCGTAGACGCCGTTGCCCTTCATCACCTGGGTGTTGTGCCCGGTGATCTTGCCGGCCACGACCAGCGCGTTGCCGCCGGGCAGCGCCGCCACCTGGTCGGCGGTCAGCTCCTGGCCGACCGAGAAGCCGCCGGTGAAGTCCGCGTTGCCGCCGACCGCCACCGCGCCCTCGGCGTCCGGGGTGTGGGTGTCGTCGCCCTCGATGAACTCCCCGTAGAGGTTCGCGACTCCGAGGCCCTGGCACTGCCGGCCGGGCTCCGTCGCGTGCGCGGCGGCCGGGGCGACGAGACCGGCCAGGGCAAGGGATCCGCCGAGCGCGAGCGCGGCGGCGGGTGTGGGTATGCGCATGTGCAGGATCTCCGCTTGCGTGCGGGGGTGGGAGAGGTCCGGAAAATGGTATGGACCAAACCGCACTCTTTCGGCCGAACGAGTGATTGGTCAAGACCAATATCCGCAATGCCCGAACAGTCCCGTTTGGGCGGCTCGGCCCCGCGAAGCCGCCCCGCGAACGCTCCGGACGGCGCGGCGCGGCGGCGGGCCGGTGGACGCTCGCCCGGCACGACACCGCCCCGCCCCAAGATCGGCTGTAAGGCCGCCTACGATTGACCCCGTGCCTACCCCCTTCTCCCTGCTCGCCGACCGCTGGCAGCCGTCCGCCGCCATGGTCCGGCGCGCCGCGTTCGCCGCGCTGGTGATGAGCGTGGTGATCGTCGTCACCGGCGGAGCCGTCCGGCTCACCGCCTCCGGCCTCGGCTGCACCACCTGGCCCCGCTGCACCGGCGAGAGCATCACGCCGACGCCCGAAATGGGCCTCCACGGCGTCATCGAGTTCACCAACCGGATGCTCACCTACGTGCTGAGCGCGGCGGTCGGCTGGGCGATCCTGGCCGCCCGCTGCCACCGCCGGCCCTCGGCCGAGGGGACCGCGAAGCCCTGGCGGCGCAGCCTGACCACGCTGGGCTGGGCGCAGTTCTGGCTGGTGATGAGCAACGCCGTGATCGGCGGGATCACCGTGCTGACCGGCCTCAACCCCTACACCGTCGCCGTCCACCTGATCTCCGCGATGGCGCTGGTCTGGGTCGCGCTGCTGATGTGGGAGCGGTCCCGGGAGGGCGACGGCCCGCCGGTGTCGGCGGTGGCCCGCCCGATCGTCCGGCTCTCCTACGTCCTGGTCACCGTGATCGGCCTGCTGGTCGCGGCCGGGACGCTGGTGACCGGCGCCGGGCACCACCCCGGGACGCCCAAGGACAACAAGCTGGTGCCGCGGATCCCCGTCGACTACGACCGCCTCGCCCAGGTGCACGCCGACCTGGCGTTCGTCTCGGTCGGCCTGGCGATCGCGGTGGTCTTCGTCCTCGCCGCCGTGAAGGCCCCGCCGGCCGCCCGCGCCAGGGCCCGCGAGCTGCTCGTGGTGCTCCTGGTCCAGGGCGTGCTCGGCTTCGTCCAGTACTTCACCGACGTTCCGGAGCTCCTGGTCGGTGTGCACATGCTGGGCGCCACGCTCACCTGGATCGCCGTCCTGCGCATCCCGCTCGCACTGCGGGTCCGTGCGGACGAGGACGCGCCCGTCGCGCCGCTGCCCGCCCGGGCACCGCAGACCGCCGCCGCCTGACAAACCCGGACGCGCGCACGCGAAGGGGCCCCGGGATCATCCGGGGCCCCTTCGCGCGTCCGCGGCGGCGTCAGCCGCCGATCTGGATGCCGGCCATCCGCTTCCACTCGTACGGGCCGGTCTTCACCCGCAGGCCCAGCTCGCCCTCGAAGTCGTCGTGCAGGGTGACCCCGGCCAGCTCGGCGGCCCGGCGGCCGACGGCGTAGCTCGGGGCGACCTGGTCGCCCCAGGCGCCGTCCGCGCCGACCACGACGATCCGGGTGGCGACCGTGCCGACGTACTCGACGACACCGTCGGCGCTGCCGCCGTGCTGTCGGGCGAAGGCGGTCAGGTGCTTGGCGATGCGCTTGGCGCGGCGTTCGACGCGGGCGTCCGGCGCGGCGGGGGTGGCGGTCTCTGCGCTGCTCATGCCCGCATGCTACCCATCGGTAGCGGAGCTGGCGACGGGACCGGACTGTGCACCGGGCCACATACTGGAGCGGTGACCTTCCAAGGCTGGCCGGCCGAGGCCCTCGAGTTCTACGAGCACCTGGAGACCGACAACTCCAGGACCTTCTGGCAGACCCACAAGGACCGGTACGAGGACAGCGTCCGGGAGCCGATGGAACAGCTGCTCGCCGAGCTGGAGCCCGAGTTCGGGCCGGGCAAGATCTTCCGCCCCAACCGGGACGTCCGGTTCAGCGCCGACAAGTCCCCCTACAAGACGCACATCGGCGCCCACCTGGCGGCCGGCGGCTACATCCAGCTCTCCGCCGACGGTCTGGCCTGCGGCAACGGGCTGTACCAGCTCGCCCCGGACCAGCTGGCACGCTACCGGGCGGCCGTCGCCGAGGACGTCGGCGGCACCGAGCTGGAGCGGGTGATCGCCCGGGTCCGCCGGGCCGGCCCGCAGGTGGTCGGCCGGGACAGCCTGAAGTCAGCCCCGCGCGGCTACCCCAGGGACCACCCCCGGATCGAGCTGCTCCGTCACAAGGGGCTGGTCGCCTGGCAGGAGTGGCCGCCGGCGGCGTGGCTCGGCACCCGGGCGGCCCACGACCGGATCACCGGCTTCCTGCGGGCCTCCCAGCCCCTCCGGGACTGGCTGGACGACCGGGTGGGGCCGTCCGAACTGGCACCGCGCTGAAACGCGGGAGGGGCCCCGGTCCGAAGACCGGGGCCCCTCCCGCGTTCCGCGGCTACTTCACGAACGGGTCCACCGCGATCACCACGAACAGCAGCGTCAGGTAGGTGATCGACCAGTGGAAGAGGCGCATCTCCTTGAGCTTCGCGCCGACCAGCCCGGCCTTGGCCCGGGCGTACAGCCCGTGCGCCTCCTTCAGCCAGGCCGCGCCCAGCAGCACCGCCGAGACGGGGTACAGCCAGCTGGTCTCGGCCAGCGGCCAGAGCGCCAGCGACACGGCGACCATGACCCAGGAGTAGATGACGATCTGCTTGGCGACCGCCAGGTTGCCCTTGACCACCGGGAGCATCGGCACGCCGGCCCGCTCGTAGTCCTCGCGCACCTTCATCGACAGCGGCCAGTAGTGCGGCGGCGTCCAGAAGAAGATGACCAGGAAGAGCACCAGCGCCGACCAGGAGACCGAGTTGGTGACCGCCGCCCAGCCGACGAAGACCGGCATGCAGCCGGCGATCCCGCCCCAGACGATGTTCTGCGCGGTGCGCCGCTTCAGCCCCAGCGTGTAGACGAACACGTAGAAGAGCAGGGCCGACAGCGCGAGCAGCGAGGAGAGCGCGTTGACCAGGTAGCCCAGCCAGAGGGTGGAGCCGATCGCCAGCGCGATGCCGAAGACCAGCGCCTCGCGCGGCGACACCATCCCGGTGACGATCGGCCGCCGCTCGGTGCGCGACATCACCGCGTCGATGTCGCGGTCGATGTACATATTGAGGGCGTTGGCACCGCCGGCCGACAGGTAGCCGCCGACGACCACCTCCAGCACCAGCAGCGGATCCGGAACGCCGCGCTGCGCCAGGAACATCACCGGCACGGTGGTGATCAGCAGCAGCTCGATGATCCGGGGCTTGGTCAGGGCGACGAACGCGCCGACACGGGCCCCGAACGGCCGGTGCGCAGGCGTCGCCCCGGTGACCCCGGCGGGACGGGATTCGACGGCGGTCACTAACACCCCAACTGAAGATGAATCTTCGCAGGCGTCCACCGGAACGAAGTTCCCGAATCGTCCGCTCTGCGCGTACCACGCCACCTTAGACGCTCCATATCTCCCCACCGGCTCCGGGGTCCCCCGGCGGGGCGGAACGCACACCCCTGGGTGAACCCCTGGCCGAACACACGAAGCCGACCTGCTGCGATGCACGTCCCCCGTCCTGACCACCGGACGGGCAGACGTCATGAAACCAGGAGAGCCTGGGACAAAAGCACCTCTCGAACCCTCGTGGGAATCGCCATACGGAAATCCCGGTTGTCTCAGCACGGAGGGTGAGCCACGACCCGGACGGTAGGCTCGCACCGAGAAGCGGGATCTACCCTCCGTGACCGGCACCACCCAATGTCCGGCCCCAGCGACGTGGCCGACCCGGTCCCCTTCACGGGGTCACTCTTCACAACGGAAGGAGCCCTGAGACAGGGTGAGCACGACGCCGACGAATGCATTCGAGTGGTCCGAGCTGGACGAGCGGACGGTCGACACCGCCCGCGTCCTGGCCATGGACGCGGTCCAGAAGGTCGGCAACGGACACCCCGGGACGGCCATGTCGCTGGCCCCGGCGGCGTACCTGATCTTCCAGCGCTTCCTGCGCCACGACCCGACCGACCCGGCATGGGTCGGCCGCGACCGGTTCGTCCTCTCTCCCGGGCACACCAGCCTGACCCTCTACACCCAGCTCTACTTCTCGGGCTACGGCCTGGAGCTGGACGACCTCAAGGCCTTCCGGGTCGCCGGCAGCCGCACCCCGGGTCACCCCGAGCACGGCCACACCGCGGGTGTCGAGACCACCACCGGCCCGCTCGGCCAGGGCATCGGCAACGCCGTGGGCATGGCGATGGCCGCCCGTTTCGAGCGCGGCCTGTTCGACCCGGACGCCCCGGCCGGCGAGTCGCCGTTCGACCACACCATCTGGGCCATCGTCTCCGACGGCGACCTGGAGGAGGGCATCTCCGCCGAGGCGTCCTCGCTGGCCGGCCACCAGAAGCTGGGCAACCTGGTCGCGCTCTACGACGACAACCACATCTCGATCGAGGGCGACACCGAGACGGCCTTCTCCGAGGACGTGCTCAAGCGCTACGAGGCGTACGGCTGGCACGTGCAGCGGGTCGCCCCGAAGTCCAACGGCGACATCGACGTGGCCGTGCTGGCCGAGGCGCTGGCCGCGGCCAAGGCCGAGACCTCCCGCCCGTCGATCATCGCGATGCGCACCATCATCGCCTGGCCGGCCCCGGACGCGCAGAACACCGCCAAGGCGCACGGCTCCGCGCTCGGTGCCGCCGAGATCGCCGCCACCAAGAAGGTCCTGGGCTTCGACCCGGAGAAGACCTTCGAGGTCAGCGACAAGGTCATCGAGCACGCCCGCCTGGTGATCAAGCGCGGCAAGGCCGCCCGCGACGAGTGGCAGCAGTCCCTCGGCACCTGGCGCGCCGCCCACCCTCAGCGCGCCGCCGAGTTCGACCGCATCCAGGCCGGCGAGCTCCCCGAGAGCTGGAAGAAGGCCGTCCCGGTCTTCGCCGCCGGCAAGGACGTCGCCACCCGCAAGGCCTCCGGCGAGACCCTCAAGGCGCTCGGCGCGGTGATCCCGGAGCTGTGGGGCGGCTCGGCCGACCTCGCGGAGTCCAACCTCACCACCATCGACGAGGACAGCTCCTTCCTCCCCGAGGGCAACCCGCTGAAGAGCGCGAGCCCCTACGGCCGGACGATCCACTTCGGCATCCGCGAGCACGCCATGGGCTCGACCATGAACGGCATCGCCCTGCACGGCAGGACGCGGGTCTTCGGCGGCACCTTCCTGGTCTTCGCCGACTACATGCGCCCGGCCGTCCGGCTGGCCGCGCTGATGAAGCTGCCGGTCACCTACGTCTGGACGCACGACTCGATCGGCCTCGGCGAGGACGGCCCGACCCACCAGCCGGTCGAGCACCTGGCCTCGCTGCGCGCCATCCCGGGCCTGGCCATGGTCCGCCCGGCCGACGCCAACGAGACGGCCGTCGCCTGGCGCACCGTCATCGAGCGGCAGACCAGCCACCCGGGCCCGGTCGGCCTGGCGCTCACCCGCCAGAACGTCCCGACCTTCGACCGCGAGGTCTTCGGCTCCGCCGAGGGCACCGCGAAGGGCGGCTACATCCTGGCCGAGGCCTCCAACGGCGACCCGCAGCTGATCCTGCTCGCCACCGGCTCCGAGGTCCAGCTGGCCGTCCAGGCCCGCGAGGTCCTGGAGGCCGAGGGCACCGCGACCCGCGTGGTCTCGGTGCCGTCCTTCGAGTGGTTCCAGGAGCAGGACCAGGCCTACCGCGACAGCGTGCTGCCGCCGTCGGTCAAGGCCCGCGTCTCGGTCGAGGCCGGCATCGCCCAGGGCTGGCGCGAGCTGGTCGGCGACCACGGCCGGATCGTCTCGCTGGAGCACTTCGGCGCCTCCGCCGACTACAAGGTGCTCTTCGAGGAGTTCGGCCTGACCGCCGAGCGGGTGGTGGCCGAGGCCCACAACGCCCTGCGCTCGCTCGAAGCCGTCAACCGCTAGCACCACCTGGGCCGCGTGCCCGCCCGCACAGCGGGCACGCGGCCCGTCTGACGACCCCACAGACAGACAGATGAAGACAGAAGAAGGACTGAGCACCATGACTGACGCACTGAAGCGCCTCAGCGACGAAGGCGTGGCGATCTGGCTGGACGACCTCAGCCGCAAGCGCCTGAACACCGGCAACCTCGCCGAGCTGGTGCAGAACAAGCACGTGGTGGGCGTCACCACCAACCCGACCATCTTCCAGAAGGCCATCGGCGGCGGGGACTCCTCCTACGACGGCCAGCTGCGTGACCTCGCCGTCCGCAAGGTCACCACCGACGAAGCCGTCCGCATGATCACCACCTCGGACGTGCGCGACGCCGCCGACGTGCTGCGCCCGGTCTACGACGCCTCCAACGGCCGCGACGGCCGGGTCTCCATCGAGGTCGACCCGCGCCTGGCCCACGAGACGGCCGCCACCGTCGCCGAGGCCAAGCAGCTCTGGTGGCTCGTCGACCGCCCGAACGTCTTCATCAAGATCCCCGCCACCAAGGCCGGCCTGCCCGCGATCGCCGAGGTCATCGGCAAGGGCATCAGCGTCAACGTCACGCTGATCTTCTCGCTGGAGCGCTACCGCGCGGTGATCGACGCCTACCTGACCGGTCTGGAGGCCGCCAAGGCCAAGGGCCTGGACCTCTCGCAGATCGAGTCGGTCGCCTCCTTCTTCGTCTCCCGCGTGGACACCGAGATCGACAAGCGCCTCGACAAGGTCGGCGGCGACGCCAAGCAGCTGCGCTCCAAGGCCGCCCTGGCCAACGCCCGTCTGGCCTACCAGGCGTACGAGGAGATCTTCGGCAGCGTCGACGGCAAGACCGCCGGCAGCGCCCGCTGGAAGGCCCTGGAGGCCGCCGGCGCCAAGCCGCAGCGCCCGCTCTGGGCCTCCACCGGCGTCAAGGACCCGGCCCTGCCGGACACCCTGTACGTCACCGAGCTGATCGCCCCCGGGACCGTCAACACCATGCCCGAGGCCACCCTGGAGGCCACCGGCGACCACGGCGTGATCACCGGCGGCACCATCGTCCCCAACTACGCCGACGCCAAGGCCGTGATGGACGCCATCGCCGCCGCCGGCGTGGACTACGACGACGTCGTCCAGGTGCTGGAGGACGAGGGCGTCGAGAAGTTCGAGCAGTCCTGGAACGAGCTGCTCGACACCGTCACCGCCTCGCTCGCCTCCTTCGCCGACGAGAAGTGACCCCTGCTCACAGCCAGCGCACGAAAGCGGAGCACATCAAGTGAGCACTGACTTCCCTGAGTTGACGTCGGACTCGGACGCGAGCGACTCTCCCCCGGCCCCCGTCAACCCGCTTCGTGACCCCACCGACCGGCGGCTCCCGCGCATCGCGGGGCCGTCCGGCCTGGTCATCTTCGGGGTCACCGGTGACCTGTCCCGCAAGAAGCTGATGCCGGCCATCTACGACCTGGCCAACCGCGGCCTGCTGCCGCCGGGCTTCTCGCTCGTCGGCTTCGCCCGCCGCGAGTGGAAGGACGAGGACTTCGCCAAGGAGGTCCACGACGCGGTCAAGGAGCACGCCCGGACCCCCTTCCGCGAGGAGGTCTGGCAGCAGCTCGCCAAGGGCATGCGCTTCGTCCACGGCACCTTCGACGACGACGACGCCTTCGACAAGCTCCGCGAGACCATCGTGGAGCTCGACAAGGCCCAGGGCACCGGCGGCAACTTCGCCTTCTACCTCTCGGTGCCGCCGAAGTTCTTCCCGACCGTCGTCCAGCAGCTGAAGAAGCACGGCCTGGCCGACCCGCCGCAGGGCTCCTGGCGGCGCGCCGTCATCGAGAAGCCCTTCGGTCACGACCTGGAGAGCGCCCAGGAGCTGAACCGGATCGTCCACGAGGTCTTCCCCCGTGACGAGGTCTTCCGGATCGACCACTACCTGGGCAAGGAGACCGTCCAGAACATCCTGGCGCTGCGCTTCGCCAACCAGATGTTCGAGCCGATCTGGAACCGGTCGTACGTCGACCACGTGCAGATCACCATGGCCGAGGACATCGGCATCGGCGGCCGGGCCGGCTACTACGACGGCATCGGCTCGGCCCGGGACGTCATCCAGAACCACCTGCTCCAGCTGATGGCGCTCACCGCCATCGAGGAGCCGGCGTCGTTCCACCCCAAGGCGCTGGTGGCCGAGAAGCTCAAGGTGCTCAGCGCCGTCAAGCTCCCGGCCGACCTCGGCAAGCACACCGTGCGCGGCCAGTACGCGTCCGGCTGGCAGGGCGGCGAGGAGGTCGGCGGCTACCTCGACGAGGACGGCATCAACCCGGACTCCAAGACCGACACCTACGCGGCCATCAAGCTGGAGATCAACAACCGCCGCTGGGCGGGCGTGCCGTTCTACCTGCGCACCGGCAAGCGGCTCGGCCGCCGGGTCACCGAGATCGCGGTGGTCTTCCAGCGCGCCCCGTACCTGCCGTTCGACTCCTACGCGACCGAGGAGCTGGGGCAGAACGCCCTGGTCATCCGGGTCCAGCCGGACGAGGGCGTGACGGTGCGGTTCGGCTCCAAGGTGCCGGGCACCTCCTTCGAGGTCCGGGACGTCACGATGGACTTCGCCTACGGCGAGTCGTTCACCGAGTCCAGCCCGGAGGCCTACGAGCGGCTCATCCTCGATGTGCTGCTCGGCGACGCCAACCTGTTCCCGCGCCACCAGGAGGTCGAACTCTCCTGGCAGATCCTCGACCCGATCGAGAAGTACTGGGACACCCACGGCAAGCCCGCCCAGTACCCGGCAGGGACCTGGGGTCCGGTCGAGGCCGACGAGATGCTCGCACGAGACGGCAGGAGCTGGCGCCGGCCATGAAGATCGACCTCACGGACACCACGTCCAGCAAGATCAACGCAACGCTGATGGAGGCGCGCCGGGCCAGCGGCTCCACCGCCGCCGGCATGGTGCTCACCCTGGTGATCGTGACCGACGAGGGCAGCGCCTACGACGCCCTCAAGGCCGCCAACGACGCCTCCCGCGAGCACCCCTCGCGCACCCTGGCGGTCATCAAGCGCGCCGGGCGCTCGCCCCGGGCCCGGGCCGAGACCCGCCTCGACGCCGAGATCCTGGTCGGCACCGACGCCGGCTCCGGCGAGACGGTCGTGCTGCGCATGCACGGCGAACTCGCCGCGCACGCCCAGTCGGTCGTCCTGCCGCTGCTGCTGCCGGACGCTCCGGTGGTGGTCTGGTGGCCCGAGAACGCGCCGCTGCACCCGGCACAGGACCCTCTGGGCTCGATCGCCCAGCGCCGGATCACCGACGCCGTCACCGCCGAGTCCCCGGTGGGCCAGCTCGCCCAGCGGGCCCAGAGCTACACCCCGGGCGACACCGACCTGGCCTGGACCAGGATCACCGGCTGGCGCTCGATGCTGGCCGCCGCACTGGACCAGCGGCCCTCCCAGGTCACCGCCGCGGTGGTCGAGGGCGAGTCGTACAACCCCAGCGTCGAGCTGCTCGGCCTCTGGCTGCACAACCGGCTGCACGTGCCGGTCGAGCGGGTCGTCACCGGCGGCCCCGGCATCACCGCGGTGCACCTGCGCACCAAGGACGGGGACATCACCCTGGACCGCCCGGACGGCCTGATGGGCACGCTCTCCATGCCCGGCTCGCCGGACCGCCAGGTGGCGCTGAAGCGCCGCGAGACGTCCGAGCTGATCGCGGAGGAGCTGCGCCGGCTCGACCCGGACGACATCTACGCGACGGCCGTCCGCACCCCCGTCGAGCGGCTGCACGAGCCGGCCAACGCCGAGACGGCGGCGGCCGAGAAGGCCGCCGAGGCGGTCGTCTCCGATGCCGCGGTGGCCAACCCGACGCGGGTGACCGCCAAGGTCCTGGACGCGCCGGAGGAGACCGGGGAGTCCGCCCCGGCGAAGAAGGCCCCGGCCAAGCGCGCCGCCAAGAAGGCGGGCTCGTGACGGCCTCGACCCCGCAGCTGGTCGTCCACCGGGACAAGGAGCTGATGGCCCAGGCGGCCGCGGCCCGGCTGATCACCCGGATCGTGGACGCCCAGGCCGCCCGCGGCACCGCCTCGGTGGTGCTCACGGGCGGGCGCAACGGCAACGCCCTGCTGGCCGCCATCGCCGCCTCCCCCGCCCGGGACGCGGTCGACTGGGCCCGGCTGGACCTCTGGTGGGGCGACGAGCGCTTCGTGCCCGCCGGGAGCACCGAGCGCAACGCCGTCCAGGCCCGGGCGGAGCTGCTCGACGCCGTCCCGCTCGACCCCGCCCGGGTGCACGAGATGCCCGCCTCGGACGGTGTGGACGGCTCGGACGTCGAGGCCGCCGCCGCCCGCTACGCCGAGGAGTTGGCCAAGGCCGCCGGACCGGGCGACCGCCTCGGCGTGCCCGCCTTCGACGTGCTGCTGCTCGGCGTCGGCCCGGACACCCATGTCGCCTCGCTCTTCCCCGAGCACCCGGGCGTCCGGGAGACCGCGCTGACGGTGGTCGGCGTGCGCGGTGCGCCCAAGCCCCCGCCGAACCGGATCTCGCTCACCCTCCCGGCCATCCGGGCGGCCCGCGAGGTCTGGCTGCTGGCGGCCGGCGAGGACAAGGCCGGCGCCGTCGCGCTGGCGCTGTCCGGCCCGGGCGAACTCCAGGCACCCGCCTCGGGCGCGTACGGGCGCGGCCGGACGCTGTGGCTGCTGGACCGCGCCGCCGCGGCACAGCTCCCACCGCAGCTGTACCCGCCGGCCTCGGCCTGATCGACCGAACGTCGAAGGGCGCCACCGTTCTCGACGGTGGCGCCCTTCGTACGTGTGCTCGTCTCTCGCCTCCGGCGCCTCCGGGCACTCTGTCCCGTGCGCCCTTCGGCTCGCGGCGGGCCGGCTCTCAGATCTCACCGCGCAGCTTGGCCAGCGCCTCGGCGAGGATCGCCTCGCCGTCGGCGTCGGTGCGCCGCTCACGGACGTAGGCGAGGTGGGTCTTGTAGGGCTCGTTGCGCGAGGGGGCCGGCGGGTTGTGCTCGTCCTGGCCGGCCGGAAACCCACAGCGCGGGCAGTCCCAGGTGTCCGGGATGACCGCCTCCGCGGCGAAGCTGGGACGGGTCTCGTGCTTGTTGGCACACCAGAAGGTGATCCGGTTGCGGGGGGCGGATTCGCCGCGCTCCGCCTCGCCCATCGGGCCCGCTCCGACCCTGCTGCCACGGATGGCGTTGCCACTTGCCACGGTCTGACTCCCTGCGTGCTGGTGCGCCGACCCGCCGCGGTGCGCGTAGGTGGCGAAAGTCGTCCTAGTGTAAGCAGGAGTTAAGGATGCACCGCCACCGACTCCGCCCCGGACCGTTCCAGCATAGGCCGCGGGGCGACAGGGCGTCAGAGATACGTCAGCTCTTGTACTTGAGCACCAGGCCGAGCACGATGATGCACGCGAACCAGGCGACACCGACGATGACCGTAATGCGGTCCAGGTTGCGCTCGGCCACGGCCGAGCCGCCGCCGGTGGACATCGCGCCGCCGCCGAACATGTCGGACAGGCCGCCGCCCTTCCCCTTGTGCAGCAGCACCAGGAGGACCATCAGCAGGCTGAAGATGATCAGGGCAATCGAGAACCCGAGAACCACGGCGGGACCAACTCTCTCGTATCTTCGGCGAAGGGGCCGGGCCGCCACGATGCGGTCCCGGCCCCAAAGCCTACGTTGCTGCGGCGGCGTTAGCCTACTGCCTGGTCACGGTACCGCACGATCTTGACGAACTCGTCGGCGTCCAGGGAGGCACCGCCGATCAGACCGCCGTCGACGTCGGGCTTGGCCATCAGGCCGGCCGCGCTGGACGACTTGACCGAACCGCCGTACAGCACGCGGACCTTCTCGGCCAGCGGGGCGTCGTACAGCTCGGCGATCCGCTTGCGGATGGCCGAGCAGACCTCCTGGGCGTCCTCGGGGGTCGCCACCTCGCCGGTGCCGATCGCCCAGACCGGCTCGTAGGCGATCACGACGGACTCGGCCTGGTCGGCCGGGACGTCCTGCAGGCCGCCGTCGAGCTGGGCCAGGGTGTACTCGACGTGGGTGCCGGCCTTGCGGATCTCCAGCGGCTCGCCGATGCAGAGGATCGGGGTGATCCCGCTGCGGTAGGCGGCCTTGACCTTGGCGTTGACGATCTCCTCGTTCTCGCCGTGGTACTGGCGGCGCTCCGAGTGGCCGATCACCGCGTAGGTGCACTTCAGCTTGGACAGCATCGGGCCGGAGATCTCGCCGGTGTAGGCACCGGAGTCGTGCCGCGAGATGTCCTGCGAGCCGTACTTGATCTTCAGCTTGTCGCCGTCGACCAGGGTCTGCACCGAACGCAGGTCGGTGAACGGCACCAGAACGGCGACCTCGACCGACTCGTAGTCCTTGTCGGCCAGCGCGAAGGCCAGCTTCTGGGTGTGCTGGATGGCCTCAAGGTGGTTGAGGTTCATCTTCCAGTTGCCCGCCATCAGCGGGAGACGCTCAGTCATTGCCTCAGCCTTCCAGGGCGGCGAGACCGGGGAGCGACTTGCCCTCCAGGTACTCAAGGCTGGCGCCACCGCCGGTCGAGATGTGCCCGAACTTCGTCTCGTCGAAGCCCAGGATGCGGACGGCCGCGGCGGAGTCGCCGCCACCGACCACGGTGAACGCGTCGCTGTCGAGCAGGGCCTGCGCGACGGCCTTGGTGCCCTCGGCGAAGGTCGGGTGCTCGAAGACACCGACCGGGCCGTTCCAGAACACCGTCCTGGCGTCGGCCAGCTTCGCCGCGAACAGCTCCCGCGTCTTCGGGCCGATGTCCAGGCCCTCCTTGTCCGCGGGGATCTTGTCGGCGTCGACGACCGCGAAGTCCTCGACCGGCTTGTGGGTCTTGGTGTCGGGGAACGACCCGGAGACCGCGATGTCCACCGGCAGCACGAACTCCACGCCGTTCGCCTTCGCCCGCTCCAGGTACTCCAGGACGACCGGGATCTGGTCCTTCTGCAGCAGCGAGATGCCGACCTCGTGGCCCAGGGCCGCGAGGAAGGTGTACGCCATGCCGCCGCCGATGAGGATGCGGTCGGCCTTGCCGAGCAGGTTGTCGATCACGCCGACCTTGTCGGACACCTTGGAGCCGCCGAGCACGACCGCGTACGGACGCTCGACCTCCTCGGTGAGGCGCTTGAGCACGTCCACCTCGACGGCGATCAGGTCACCGACGGCGTGCGGCAGGCGGGCCGGCAGGTCGTACACCGAGGCGTGCTTGCGGTGCACCGCGCCGAAGCCGTCGCCCACGTACAGCTCGGCCAACTCGGCCAGCTCGTCGGCGAAGGCGCCGCGCTCGGCGTCGTCGTTGCTGGTCTCACCGGCGTTGAAGCGCAGGTTCTCTAGCAGCGTGACCTCGCCGTCGGCCAGGGCGGCGACGGTGGCCTTCGCGCTCTCGCCCACGGTGTCGGTCGCGAACGAGACCGGCGTGCCGAGGATCTCGCCGAGGCGGACGGCCACCGGCGCGAGGGAGAACTGCGGGTCGGGCTCGCCCTTCGGGCGGCCGAGGTGGGAGGCGACGACGACCTTCGCACCGCGCTCGACGAGCTTGGCGATGGTCGGGGCGACGGCGCGGATCCGGCCGTCGTCGGTGATCGTGCCGTCGGACAACGGGACGTTCAGGTCGGCGCGGACGAACACGCGCTTGCCGGCGACGTCGAGGTCTTCGATGGTCTTCACGGTCTTCGGTCTCCTGGGGAGATGGTTGCGCTGTTGGCAGCGGCACAACGGCGGGCCGCCTGGGAGTTGAGGTTGAGGGTGCGCAGACGGAGGGCCCGGACGGCGTGCACAGTGTCCGGGCCCTCCCCCCTACTTCACGTCAGCTCCCGCTGCGTCAGAGCTGGCCGCCGACGAGGGTGGTCAGGTTGACGAGGCGGTTCGAGTAGCCCCACTCGTTGTCGTACCAGCCGAAGACCTTGACCTGGTTGCCCTGGACCATGGTCATCAGCGAGTCGAAGATCGTGGAGAACGGCGAGTTCACGATGTCGGAGGAGACGATCGGGTCCTCGGTGTACTGCAGGATGCCCTTGAGGGAGCCCTCGGACGCCTTCTGGAAGGCCGCGTTGACCTCCTCGACGGTGACATCGCGCTCAAGGGTGACGACCAGGTCGGTGATCGAACCGGTCGGGACCGGGACGCGCAGCGAGGTGCCGTCCAGCTTGCCCTTCAGCTCCGGCAGGACCAGCGCGGTGGCCTTGGCGGCACCGGTGGAGGTCGGGATGATGTTGAGGGCCGCGGCGCGGGCGCGACGCAGGTCCTTGTGCGGGAAGTCCAGGGTGACCTGGTCGTTGGTGTACGCGTGCACCGTGGTCATCAGACCCTTGACGATGCCGAAGTTCTCGTTCAGCACCTTGGCCAGCGGCGCCACGCAGTTCGTGGTGCAGGAGGCGTTGGAGATGACGGTGTGCTTCGCGGCGTCGTACTTCTCGTCGTTGACGCCCATGACGATGGTGACGTCCTCGTCGGTGGCGGGCGCCGAGATGATGACCTTCTTGGCACCGGCGGTGACGTGCTTCTTGGCCGCCTCGGCCTTGGTGAAGATGCCGGTGGACTCGATCACGATGTCCACGCCCAGCTCGCCCCAGGGGAGGCTGGCCGGGTCACGCTCGGCGATGACCTTGAAGGTCTTGCCGTCGACGGTGATGCTGTTCTCGGTGTGCGAGACCTCGCCCGGGAAGGTACCCAGGATGGAGTCGTACTTGAGCAGGTGCGCCAGGGTCTTGGTGTCGGTCAGGTCGTTGACACCGACGATCTCGATGTCCGCGCCCTGGGCCTTAACCGCACGGAAGAAGTTGCGGCCGATGCGGCCGAATCCGTTGATGCCTACCCGGATCGTCACGAACCGATCTCCTCGTTAGGTACGCCGGAGCTATGCCGACGGGGTGGAATTTGGGAGGTCCCCGACCGCCTATGACCCTACCTCTCCGAGGCGTGAGAGGGCACATCAGGCCGGGTCGGACGCCTTGGCGTGGCGTGTCAAGAGGCCACCAACAGGGCTTGTGTCCTTGCCCTCGGGGCCAGTTGGTCACGGCCCTCGGAAGCGGAGCCGGAACGACCCCGCACCGGCGTCCGGACACGGAACAGCCGGTGCCCGGAATCCGGACACCGGCTGTCTCACCCGCCACTTGGTGTGATCGTCAGTTGAGCGCCATCTCGTCGGTCAGGTTGGCCTCGGTGCTGGGCAGGCCCAGCTCGGAAGCGCGCTTGTCGGCCATCGCCAGCAGCCGGCGGATCCGGCCGGCCACCGCGTCCTTGGTCAGCGGCGGGTCGGCCAGGGCGCCCAGCTCCTCCAGCGAGGCCTGCTTGTGCTGCATCCGCAACTGACCGGCGGCGGCCAGGTGGTCGGGCACCTCCTCGCCGAGGATCTCCAGCGCGCGCTGCACCCGTGCGCCGGCCGCGACGGCGGCCCGGGCCGAGCGGCGCAGGTTGGCGTCGTCGAAGTTGGCCAGCCGGTTGGCGGTCGCCCGCACCTCGCGCCGCATCCGGCGCTCCTCCCAGGCCAGCACCGACTCGTGGGCGCCCAGGCGGGTCAGCAGCGCGCCGATGGCGTCGCCGTCGCGGATCACCACCCGGTCCACACCGCGCACCTCGCGGGCCTTGGCCGGGATGCCGAGCCGGCGGGCCGCGCCGACCAGGGCCAGGGCCGCCTCGGAGCCGGGGCAGGTGATCTCCAGCGAGGAGGAGCGACCGGGCTCGGTGAGCGAACCGTGGGCCAGGAAGGCACCCCGCCAGGCCGCCTCGGCGTCGCAGGTCGCCCCGGAGACGACGGCCGGGGGCAGACCGCGGATCGGCCGACCCCGGCCGTCCACCAGACCGGTCTGCCGCGCCAGCAGCTCGCCGTCCTTGACCACCCGCACCACGTAGCGGCTGCCGCGCCGCAGACCGCCGGGCGCCATCACCACCAGGTCCGAGGAGTGTCCGAAAATCTCCAGGAGGTCCTTGCGCAGGCGTCGCGCCGCCGCCCCCGTGTCCAGCTCCGCCTCGATCACGATGCGGCCGCTCACGATGTGCAGCCCGCCCGCGAATCGCAGGATCGCCGAGACCTCCGCCTTGCGGCAGCAGGCCCGGGTGACCGGGAGCCGGCTGATTTCGTCCTTCACCGCTGGAGTCATCGCCATGGCCCGATCCTTCCATGTGTCCGGAAAATCCGGTCGTACGCGGCTGCCAAGAGCTCCGGGTCGTGTCGCGGCGTGCCGTCGGTACGGGCGACCCGGCCGAGCACCAGGGCCGCGCCCATCCGCTCCGCGGCCTTCTCCAGGCCGGCCAGGTCCGCCTGGCCGAAGGCGCCGCCGGTGACGGCGCGCTCGTCCACCAGGATCGCATCCACCGCGAGGGCGGGGGCGTGGTCGGCGATGACCTCCAGGTGGCGCTGCGGGGTGAAGCCCTCCGTCTCGCCGGGCTGGGGGGCCAGGTTCAGGGTGAGCAGGCGGCGGGCGCGGGTCTCGGTGAGCGCCTCGGCGAGCTCGGGCACCAGCAGGTGCGGCAGCACGCTGGTGAACCAGGAGCCGGGCCCGAGCACCACCCAGTCCGCCTCGCGGACGGCCGTGACGGCCTCCGGGACGGCCGGCGGCCCGTCCGGCAGCAGCCGGATGGACTGCACGGTGCCGGGCGTCACCGCGACGCTGGCCTGGCCCCGGACGGCGGACAGCTCCCCCGGGCTGGCCGGGTCGTGGCCGCGCACGACCGCCTCGATGTCCAGTGGCACCGCCGACATCGGCAGCACCCGGCCCTGGACGTTCAGCAGCCGGCCCACCCAGTCCAGGGCGGCGACCGGGTCCCCCAGCTTCTCCCAGAGCGCGACGATCAGCAGGTTGCCGACGGCGTGGCCGCCCAGCTCGCCGGTGCCGGTGAAGCGCTGCTGGATTACCTCGGACCAGGTCCGGCCCCAGTCGTCGTCACCGCAGAGCGCGGCCAGCGCCTTGCGGAGGTCGCCCGGGGGCAGCACCCCGAGCTCCTCGCGCAGCCGGCCGCTGGAGCCGCCGTCGTCGGCGACGGTGACCACGGCGGTGAGGTCGGTGGTGAGCCGGCGCAGCGCGGAGAGCGAGGCCGAGAGTCCCTGGCCGCCGCCCAGGGCGGCGATCCGGGGCGCGTGGTTGCTTCGGGGTGCCTGGTTGGTACGGGCCGGGCTGGTGCGGACCTGACCGGTCCGCGGCCGGCTGGGCGTCGCGCCGCGCGGGGGGGCCCCCGTCCGGTCGGCGGTCTTGTTCTGAAGCTGCCGCCCGGGCACGTATCCCGTCACACCCACCTCGCGTTCCTCTTGCCCGCCGCCGGCCTCCACCGGCGGCCCGGCAGGGGTGAGGCGGCTACTCCCGTCCCATGTCACGGTGGACGAGCACCGTTTCGACTCCGTCCGCGATGAGACGCTTCGTCAGCCGCTCGGACATCGCGACGCTGCGGTGCTTGCCACCGGTGCAGCCTACGGCAAGGGTCATATAACGCTTCCCCTCGCGGCGGTACCCCTCGGTGATGATGCGCAGCAGCTCGGCGTAGCCGTTGAGGAACTCATTGGCGCCGGGCTGCTGGAACACGTAGTCGGCGACGTCGGAGTCGGTGCCGGTGCGGGCGCGCAGCTCGGGCACCCAGTGCGGATTCGGCAGGAAGCGACAGTCCACCACGAGGTCGGCGTCGACCGGCAGGCCGTACTTGAAGCCGAAGGACATCACGGTGGCGCGCAGCTCGGGCTCGTCGTGGTCGGCGAACTGGGCGTCGAGCTTGGCCCGCAGCTGGTGGACGTTGAGGTTGGAGGTGTCGATCACCAGGTCGGCCTCGCCGCGCAGCTCGCGCAGGAGGTCGCGCTCCTGGGCGATGCCGTCCACGATCCGGCCGTCGGCCTGGAGCGGGTGCGGGCGGCGCACGCTCTCGAAGCGGCGCACCAGGGCGTCGTCGGAGGACTCCAGGAAGACCACGCTCAGCCGGACGCCGCGCTTCTCCAGCTCGTCGAGCGAGGTGAGCAGGTCGTCGAAGAACTGGCGGCCGCGGACGTCCACCACGGCGCCGATCCGGGCCACGTTGCCCTGGGAGCGGGCGCCGAGGTCCACCATGGTCGGAATGAGGGCCGGCGGCAGGTTGTCCACCACGAACCAGCCCAGGTCCTCCAGGCACTTGGCCGCCGTCGAGCGGCCGGCTCCGGACATGCCGGAGATGATCACCAGCTCCGGGACGTTCTCTCCCCCGGCCTGCGGCCGGGCGGTGCCGCCATCGTCGGACATCGTCACTTCGGTTCCCCGCTCTCGGTGGTTCTGCTGTGGAGAACGCGCGCGGCGCGGCCACGCTTCCCCGACTCACTCGGGCGAGTGAGCGCGGGGCGCGCCGGCTGACGGACGGCGTCGGCCGTCATGGCGTCTCCTGGAATGGTGCGGTCTGGGGCGCTGCGTCGGCCGCGGTGCCGGCTGTCGGGCCGGCCGCGTCGGCGCTGTCATCGATGATCTCGCCGGTGGCGGTGTTCACGGCGAGTGTCGCGGGTGGACGGGACGACAACGCTGCTGCAACAGTCTCCGCCGTCCGGCGTCCGATGCCGGGTACGGCGCAGAGTTCGTCGACGGTGGCCGCGCGGAGCTTCTTCAGCGAGCCGAAGTGCTTGAGCAGTGCCTGGCGGCGAGTCTCGCCGAGGCCGGGGACGGAGTCCAGCTCCCCGGCGGTGAGTCGCTTGGAACGCTTGCTGCGCTGGTAGGTGATCGCGAACCGGTGCGCCTCGTCGCGGACCCGCTGGAGCAGGTAGAGGCCCTCGCTGCTGCGCGGCAGGACCACCGGGTCGTCCTCGCCGGGCAGCCAGACCTCCTCCAGCCGCTTGGCCAGGCCGCAGAGGGCGACGTCGTCGATGCCGAGCTCGTCCAGGGCCCGCTTGGCGGCGGCGACCTGCGGCTGGCCGCCGTCGACGACCAACAGCTGCGGCGGGTAGGCGAAGCGGCGCGGGCGGCCCGTCTCCGGGTCCACCGGGCCGGCCGGGACCTGCGGGCCGGCGGCGTCGTCGGGCGAAGCGGCGGCCCCGTGGTCCCCGGACGCGGCGGGATCCTCGGGTGCGCCGGGGTCGTCGGCCTCGGGAACGGCCCACTCCCCGGTCTGCTCGCGCTCCTGGAGGTAGCGGCGGAACCGGCGGCCGATCACCTCGTGCATCGAGCGGACGTCGTCCTGGCCCTCGAAGCCCTTGATCTGGAACCGGCGGTACTCGCTCTTGCGGGCCAGGCCGTCCTCGAAGACCACCATCGAGGCGACCACGTCCTCGCCCTGCAGGTGGGAGATGTCGAAGCACTCGATCCGCAGCGGGACGGAGTCCAGCTCCAGCGCGTCGGCGATCTCCTGCAGGGCGCGGCTGCGGGTGGTGAGGTCCGAGGCGCGCTTGGTCTTGTGCAGCGCCAGCGCCTGCTGGGCGTTGCGCTGCACGGTGGCCATCAGGTCCTTCTTGTCACCGCGCTGCGGGACCCGCAGGTCGACCTGGCTGCCGCGCAGCCCGGCCAGCCACTCCCGGACCGGCCCGGCGGGCTCCGGCAGCGCGGGCACCAGGACCTCGCGCGGCACGGTGCCGTCGCCGCCGCCGTAGAGCTGCTGCAGGGCGTGCTCGACCAGGGCCGCGGTGTCGACGTCCTCGACCTTGTCGGTGACCCAGCCGCGCTGGCCGCGGACCCGGCCGCCGCGGACGTGGAAGATCTGGACGGAGGCCTCCAACTCGTCCTCGGCGAGGGCGAGCAGGTCGGCGTCGGTGGCGTCGGCGAGGACGATGGCGTTCTTCTCCATCGCGCGCTTCAGCGCCCCGATGTCGTCCCGCAGCCGGGCCGCCTTCTCGTACTCCAGCTCCTCGGCGGCCTCCTGCATCTGCTCTTCCAGCCGGCGCAGGTAGTTGCCGGTGCGGCCGGCCATGAAGTCGCAGAAGTCCTCGGCCAGCGCGCGGTGTTCGTCGGCCGAGACCTTGCCGACGCAGGGCGCGGCGCACTTGCCGATGTAGCCGAGCAGGCAGGGCCGGCCGACCTGGCGGGCGCGCTTGAAGACACCGTTGGAGCAGGTGCGGACGGGGAAGACGCGCAGCAGCAGGTCGACCGTCTCGCGGATCGCCCAGGCGTGCCCGTACGGACCGAAGTAGCGCACGCCCTTCTTGTGCGCCCCGCGCATCACCTGGACCCTCGGGTACTCCTCGTCGAGCGTGACCGCCAGCTCCGGATAGCTCTTGTCGTCGCGGTACTTGACGTTGAAGCGGGGATCGAACTCCTTGATCCAGGAGTACTCCAGCTGGAGCGCCTCGACCTCGGTGGAGACGACCGTCCACTCCACCGAGGCGGCCGTGGTGACCATCGTCGCGGTACGCGGGTGCAACCCGGCGAGGTCCTGGAAGTAGGACGAGAGCCGGGGTCGCAGACTCTTGGCCTTGCCGACGTAGATGACCCGCCCGTGGGCGTCACGGAACTTGTAGACGCCCGGGGAGGTCGGGATCGCGCCCGGAGCGGGGCGGTAGGTGGACGGGTCAGCCATGGGTCCACCGTACCGACTCGGGCCGGGGCCGCGGAGGAGAGATCAACAAGGCGGGGATCGACAGGGCGGAGATCAACTGCTTCAGCTCGGGGTCACCTTGAGGTTGCCGCCCTCGACCGCCACGGCGTAGGCGGGGAGCGGGGTGGGGGCCGGACCGTCCAGCACCGCGCCGTCGCCGATGGCGAACATGCTGCCGTGACAGGGGCATTGGATCTTCTGGTTCTTGACCTGGTCGACGATGCAGCCGGCGTGGGTGCACTTGGCGCTGAACGCCTTGTACTCGCCGGCGGTCGGCTGGGTCACCACGATCTTCTGGTCGCGGTAGACGGTGCCGCCGCCGACCGGCACGGCGGTGGCCGGACCGACGTCCACCGGGGTCTTGGCCCCGGAGGAGGTGGACGAGGACGAGGAGGAGCACCCGGAGACCGCCAGGGCGCCGCCACCGGCCGCGAGGACGGCCGCGGCTCCGCAGAGCAGGGTGCGGCGGGAGGTGGCGGGGCTCTCGCCCGGCTGGCTCTCGGGTGCCTCGGACATGTCGTTCGCTCCTGGTCTCGCTGCGGCTCGCCGCGGGCTTCGCTGTTGCGCGGGTCGGCGCAGAGTCTATGCGCCCCTTACCCGGCCGCCCCCGAGGACGGGGCGGCCGGGTCGGTGTCGCGTTCGCCTGCGGCGCGGCGCTACTTCTTCTTGGCGACGGCCCGCTTGCGCGGGGCCTTCACCGGCGCCGGGGCGTCGTTGAACTCGCCCGGGAGGATGTCCCGCAGGAACTTGCCGGTGTGGCTCTCGGAGACGGCCGCGATCTGCTCCGGAGTGCCCTCGGCGACCACCATGCCACCGCCGGAACCGCCTTCGGGGCCCATGTCGACGATCCAGTCGGCCGTCTTGATCACATCGAGGTTGTGCTCGATGACGATGACCGTGTTGCCCTTCTCCACCAGCCCGGAGAGCACCGTGATCAGCTTGCTGATGTCCTCGAAGTGCAGACCGGTGGTGGGCTCGTCCAGCACGTAGACCGTCCGCCCGGTGGAGCGCTTCTGCAGCTCGGAGGCGAGCTTGACGCGCTGGGCCTCACCGCCGGAGAGGGTCGGCGCGGACTGGCCGAGCCGGACGTAGCCGAGGCCGACGTCGTTGAGCGTCCGCAGGTGCCGGGCGATCGCCGGGACGGCCTCGAAGAAGTGCAGGGCCTCCTCGATCGGCATGTCCAGCACCTCGGCGATGGACTTGCCCTTGAAGTGGACCTCCAGCGTCTCCCGGTTGTACCGGGCGCCGTGGCAGACCTCGCACGGCACGTAGACGTCCGGCAGGAAGTTCATCTCGATCTTGATGGTGCCGTCGCCGGAGCAGTTCTCGCAGCGGCCGCCCTTGACGTTGAACGAGAACCGGCCGGGCAGGTAGCCGCGGACCTTGGCCTCCTGCGTCTCGGCGAAGAGCCGCCGGACGTGGTCGAACACGCCGGTGTAGGTGGCCGGGTTGGAGCGCGGGGTGCGGCCGATCGGCGACTGGTCGACGTGCACGACCTTGTCCACCTGGTCGGTGCCGGTGATCCGGGTGTGCCGGCCCGGCACGCTGCGGGCGCCGTTCAGCTCCCGGGCGAGGTGGGTGTAGAGGATGTCGTTGACCAGCGTCGACTTGCCGGAGCCGGAGACGCCGGTGATCGCGGTGAAGGTGCCGAGCGGGAAGCCGACCGTGACGTCCTTGAGGTTGTGCTCGCGGGCGCCGTGGACGGTCAGCTGGCGCTTCTTGTCCCGCTCGCGGCGGGCGGCCGGGATCGGGATGGAGCGCTTGCCGGAGAGGTACTGGCCGGTCAGCGACTCCTTGTTGGCGAGCAGCTCCTTGAGCGAGCCGGAGTGCACCACCTTGCCGCCGTGCTCACCGGCGCCCGGGCCGATGTCGACCACCCAGTCGGCCATCTTGATGGTGTCCTCGTCGTGCTCGACGACGATCAGGGTGTTGCCGATGTCCCGCAGCCGGACCAGGGTCTCGATCAGCCGGTGGTTGTCGCGCTGGTGCAGGCCGATGGAGGGCTCGTCCAGCACGTACAGCACGCCGACCAGGCCGGACCCGATCTGGGTGGCGAGCCGGATCCGCTGCGCCTCACCGCCGGAGAGGGTGCCGGCCGCGCGGTTGAGCGAGAGGTAGTCCAGGCCGACGTCGACCAGGAACCGCAGCCTCTCGTTGACCTCCTTCAGGACCCGCTCGGCGATCTGCTTGTCCCGGGCGTTGAGCTTCATCGCGCCGAGGAAGTCCGAGCAGTCGCTGATCGACATGGACGAGACGTCCGCGATGGACCGGCCCTCGACGGTGACGGCCAGCACCACCGGCTTGAGCCTGGTGCCCCGGCAGGTCGGGCAGGGCACCTCGCGCATGTAGCCCTCGAAGCGCTCGCGGCTGCTGTCGCTCTCCGCCTCGGTGTGCCGGCGCTGGATGAACGGCACCGCGCCCTCGAAGCCCGTGGTGTACGAGCGGTCCCGGCCGTAGCGGTTGCGGTAGCGCACCTCGACCTGGTGCTTGTGGCCGTACAGCAGCGCCTTCTTGGCCCGGGCCGGCAGCCCGGCCCAGGGGAGGTCCGTCCGGAAGCCCAGCTCGCCGGCGAGCGCGTCGATCAGGCGCTGGAAGTACTCCTTGGTGTGGCCGCCGGACCACGGGTGGATGGCCCCCTCGTCCAGCGACTTCTCCTCGTCGGGGACGACCAGCTCCGGGTCGACCTCCATCCGGTTGCCCAGGCCGGAGCAGTCCGGACAGGCGCCGAACGGCGAGTTGAAGGAGAACGAGCGCGGCTCCAGCTCCTCGAACGACACGTCGTCGTACGGGCAGTAGAGGTGCTCGGAGTACATCCGCTCGCGCTCCGGGTCGTCCTCCGGGAGGTCGACGAAGTCGAGCACGACCATGCCGCCGCCCAGCCGCAGGGCCGTCTCCACCGAGTCGGTCAGGCGGCGCTTGGCGCTGCTCTTCACGGTGAGGCGGTCGATGACCACCTCGACGGTGTGCTTCTCCTGCTTCTTGAGCTTGGGCGGCTCGGCGAGCTGGACCGTCTCGCCGTCCACCCGGGCCCGGGCGTAGCCCTTGGACTGGAGGTCGGCGAAGAGGTCGACGAACTCGCCCTTGCGCTCGCGCACCACCGGGCTGAGCACCTGGAACCGGGTGCCCTCGGCGAGCTCCAGCACCTTGTCCACGATGGCCTGCGGGGACTGCTTGGCGATCGGGCGGGCGCAGTGCGGGCAGTGCGGCTTGCCGATCCGTGCGAACAGCAGCCGCAGGTAGTCGTAGACCTCGGTGATGGTGCCCACCGTGGACCGCGGGTTGCGGTTGGTGGACTTCTGGTCGATCGAGACGGCCGGGGACAGGCCCTCGATGAAGTCGACGTCGGGCTTGTCCATCTGCCCGAGGAACTGCCGGGCGTAGGAGGACAGCGACTCGACGTAGCGGCGCTGCCCCTCGGCGAAGATCGTGTCGAAGGCCAGCGAGGACTTACCGGACCCGGAGAGGCCCGTGAAGACGATGAGGGAGTCGCGGGGCAGGTCGAGCGAGACGTTCTTGAGATTGTGCTCGCGAGCACCGCGGACGATGAGGCGGTCGGCCACTGCTTCTGGCGCCTTTCTCCGGGCGAGATGGCTTTGCGTGAGAGGTGTACTTCTTCCAGGATGCGCCAGCCAGCCTATAGCTCAGGCGTTCGATTATCGAGCTCGTCCAGTGGAGTCCACCCGAACGAGTGAGAAGCCCGCTCGAAGTTGACCGGGGCTGTCCGAGAAAAGCCCTGCTCAGCCGTGACATCGGAGATAGCGTCACCCTCGTCAACGAGCGAGTGCCCGTGCGGGCAACGCTGCCGACCACTCCGACGGAGGCCGCCACCGATGACCGACCCCCAGACCGCCGCCGCCCTCGCCGACGAGCGGCTCCGGCTGGTCGCCACCAGCACGGGGCACCTGCTGCACACCGTCACCGGCCTGAAGCCCGAGGCCCTCGCGGAGCCCTCCGCCCTGCCGGGCTGGACCAGGGGCCACGTACTGGCCCACCTGGCCCGCAACGCCGACTCCCTGGTCAACCTCCTCGACGGCGCCCGGACCGGCACCGACATCCCGCAGTACCCCAGCGACCAGGCCCGCGACCAGGGCATCGAGGACGGCGCCGGGCGCCCGCTCGACGTCCAGCTCGACGACCTGCGCGACTCGGGCGAGCGGTTCGCCGCGGCCGCCGCGGCGCTGGCGCCGCAGGCCTGGACGGCCCAGGTGCGCCACCGGACCGGCTACGTCTTCCCCGCCGTCGACATCCCGTGGAAGCGGCTGATGGAGATCGAGTACCACCACGTCGACCTGGACGCCGGCTACTCCCCCGCGCACTGGCCGCGGGTCTTCGCGGTGGCCGAGTTCCACCGCCTGTCCGCCCGGCTGGCCGGCGCCGAGGGCCTGCCCCCGGTCGAGCTGGTCGCCGACGACACCGAGGACCGGGCCGTGATCGGCGCGGCCGACGGCGGGCCCGGGCTGACCGCCGAGGGCCCGGTGCGGGCGCTCACCGCCTGGCTCTCCGGCCGCTCCGACGGCGACGGCCTGCAGGTCCACCGCGGCGGCGTCCAGCTCACCGACGGCCGCGCCGCACTGCCCGCGCTGCCCCCGCTGGGCTAACCGCCGCGGCGGGCCCCGGCCGGACGCGCGACCCCGGTCGGGGCCCGGCCGCGGGAAGATCCACAAGACGCGGCCCGGCCGCGCGACGATGCTGGCAGAAGGGGCGATGCCGTCGGCAGCCCCGACACGACGAGGAGCGGACGGATGACGTACCACGGAGCGGTCAAGGTCGGCGGGCCGCCGGACGTGCGCGAGCTGGCCCACCTGATCATCACCAAGGCGGCCGTCGGCCCGTACGACAACAACGCCTACCTGCTGCGCTGCCGGGCCACCGACGAGCAGTTGCTGATCGACGCCGCCGCCGACGCGCCGGTGCTGCTGGAGACGGTCGGCGACAGCCTGACCACCGTGGTCACCACGCACCGCCACCACGACCACTGGGGCGCGCTCGCCGAGGTGGTCGCGGCCACCGGCGCCCGCACCGCCGCCGGGCGGTACGACGCCGAGGGCATCGACGTCCCCACCGAGCTGCTGCTGGAGGACGGCGAGCCGCTGCGGTTCGGGCAGATCGAGCTGACCGTCCGGCACCTGGTCGGCCACACCCCCGGCGCCGTCGTGCTGGTCTACGACGACCCGCAGGGCCACCCGCACGTGTTCACCGGCGACTGCCTCTTCCCGGGCGGCGTGGGCAACACGTGGGGCGACAAGGAGGCCTTCGAGAGCCTCTACCGGGACGTCACCGAGAAGGTCTTCGACGCCCTCCCGGACGAGGCCTGGGTGTACCCCGGCCACGGCAACGACACCACCCTCGGCGCCGAGCGCCCGCACCTCCAGGAGTGGCGCGAGCGCGGCTGGTAGCCCCGCACGACGAACGGCGGGCCCGCGACCGGTGCTCGGTCG
>NZ_JBHVWC010000064.1:0-38888 GCF_042882445.1 Kitasatospora sp. NPDC058218
GGCCAGTCGGCCACGACGTCGAGCTCTACAAGGAGCGGAACACCGTCGAGCGCCTGATCAACAGGCTGAAGGCCTGGCGGGGCATCGCCACCCGGTTCGACAAGAAGCCCGAGAGCTACCTCGCCGGCCTCCACCTCCGCGCCTCGATGATCTGGATCAAGGACCTCGCCAAGACCATTCCTTGATCACGACCAAATACGCTCCCTAGCTGAGTACCTTTTTGTGAGGCTGACCTGACAAATGGGCACTGGGGTGGCCCGTGCTCTGTCCTGCCACGGACGGGGCACTCGCCCGGCGTTAACGACCGGACGCGACCTCGGCCACCAGGACGGCGGCCACGGCCTGCACGGGGATCCGGGCGGCTGGGAGCCGACGAGGGCGCAGCGCGGCGAGGCGGCGTGTGCGGGTCGGGCGGACCCGGGTGGTGGTGGGTGCCGGGAGCCGGGGCAGCTGGGCGGTGCTGGGCCAGGTGGTGTCGGGGCCTGGTTGGAGGAGGGCGTCGAGGCGGCTTTGGGCCTCTGGGCGGGGGTGGGCGTGGCAGGGCCAGCCGGGGCAGGCGCCGGAGCGGTACGGGGTGCGCTCGACAACCGCCCTGCACTCGGTGCAGGTCATCATCTGGGCGTTCTCGCCGCGGTGTGTCACTGGCCTGCCTTCGTACTCCTGGTCTTGGTCCTCATCGACTGTACGGGGCGTTGGGGGCCGGGCCGCCGCCCTGGCTTGCTGCGGGCTGCGAATGCTGCGGCCGGGCACCCCCGGGCCGGTGGCCGACGGGCCTGGCCAGCGGGGCGGATCCGCGAGCTGGAGACCGACGGTTACGACGAAAACCTGGGTTGATCGCGGCCGGTCATGCCCAAGCACCAGGTAGGGCGCCCCTCCGGCTCCGGGCGGGGCCTGGCCGGCGGCGGTGTCTGCCGGCCCAGCCCGGCGTGCGAAACGCAGCTCCGGCGGCGACGCTGGCCACGCCGCCACCGCGCCGCTTCATGACCGCGCAGAGCCCCATAGAGGCCTCGCCCACCATCCACGGCGGCGTGCAGATCGTGCTGACCGGCACCGAACGCTGGCGAAGCGGCAATAGCCAGCCCGCTACGCAGCAACCCTGAGGGGTGGCTGCCTCCTGGCGTTGGGGCCGGTCGGTCAGCCGGTGGTCCAGCCGGTGGTGGGAGAATAGGTGACGTCGAGCCTGGCCAAAGCTCGGCCGACTTCCCAGCTATGGATTCCTACGCCGGCGGCAATCCGCCCTCGGGTCAGCAGGATGTTGGGCTTGCCCTGGTTGTCGGCGATCCAGGCGCGAACGGGCTCGGTCGTGTCGTAGGGGGGCCGGTTCGGGGTGGTCAGGGCGCGGTGCGCGACGACGAGGGTGTTCCGCCACCCTTCGATCGAGGAGACGGTCGCCGCCAGGGCGTTGGAGCGGTCCAGCAGGGAGGCCAGGGCCGACCGGGCGTTGCGAAGCACCTCCCCGGACGGAAAGCTCCCGCCGCCTCCGTCAGCTCCGCGGGATACGGCGAGACCGAGGTCGAACAGGATGTCCCGGGTCAGGTCGTTGACCGCGGCGGCGGCCTTCCCAAGTGTCTCGGCCTCGCGCCCGGGATCCCGGCTGCCGGTGGCGATCATGCGCAGGCGAAGGCGGGTCACCTCGTTGAAGTCCCGGATCAGTTCGGCGAGCGCAACGGTGTCCTGGGCCTCCTGCTGGGCGAGGTGTAGCCCGGCGTCCCCGTGCGCGTCGGACGTCGCGGAGTGCCCTTGGACCCGGTGTTGGTGCTGGTGGGCTTCGAGCAGGTTGAAGAGGATCGCGCCGAAGCTCTCGAAGTCGTTGGACTGGGTGGCCCCGTTCTCGATGTCCTTGGCCGCCAGGTCGGTGGCGAGCTCGTGCAGCGGGTACAGCGCTTCGGCAACGGCGCTCACTGGTGGTTTCCCCTCTGGATGTGGAAGTCCATCCCGGTTGGCGGGAGGTCGGTGTTCGTCGGCCATGTGGCCAGCCGATCGTGGCTTCGGCGACGTCGGCGGCTGGGTGATGGTGCGCTGAGCGAACGGGACCGATGGCGGGGGGTGTCCCCTTGCTGCTGGTCAGCCCTTCTCGGGTGCGCCCAGGGTCCAGCCGCTGACTGCGGCAATAGGGCCGCGCCAGGTCGGCAGAGAGTGGGCGGTCCGGCCGGATCGGTAGGTGACATCGCGCAGATGGAGGAAGCGACGGTCGACCTCGCGGCGGCGCCGGCCTTTGTCGGCAGCATCGTCCAGGTGCCCGATCGCCTCTTTCACGACCCGGCGCAGGTCGTGATCGTGTTCTCGCAGCTGGTCGAGGTGTAGGCACTCCCAGGTCTCCGTGGAGACCTGGGAGTGCCTGTGACGAGCGCGCTGCCCAGAACCAGGGTGACGGTGATGTCGTCGGCGGCAACATTCGGGTTCTCCGCACCGAGACGTAGCAGCTCCAGGTGCGGATCCGCATGGGCGTCCTGCTGGAGCAACACGCGCAACGCCGACTGGACCGCGTTCCTCCACGACACCGCTGCTTCCCCTCTTCGTTCCGCGCCGCTGCGCATGGCGGCCGCAGGTGTGCACTGTGGCTCGGCCCGACACCCTGGGGTGCCAGGCCGAAGGCGTCGTCCGTCTACCCGCGGTCTGTCAGCACGTCACGGACGTCGTCGCGCAGGCCGTTGAGCTCGCTGCCGACGCGGTCGACGTCGAAGCCGGCTTCCAGTACTGCCTCGGTCAACGCGAGCAGTGCCAACGTGATCGCCCGATGGCCGGGCTCGGTGACCTTCTCCACCGCGATCTTGGCCTGCTCCGCGTAGTCCTTGGCCCAGTCCAGGTGCTTTCGCTGCGCCACGATGTCTCCCTCGATCCGGTCGGTCCGTGTCTTGACGGTAGGGCGAGAGCAACGGTTCTGGTTGACGTTTTGTCACATTCGGCCCCGCCTCCATGCCGGGGTGGGGCCGTCTGCCCCTACGGGATGCGTGCCTCGGCGCCGGGCCACCCGCACCAGCTGGTGCGGGACCTCCAGCAGCCCGAGGTCGGCCGTCACGACGTCGGTGCTCTGGGCGGCGGGCGCGAGGTGGGGGTCCGTGTGGTCGTTACTGCTGGAGCAGCACTCGCACGGTCGGCTGGACCGCATCTCGCCACGACACCACGTTGCTCTCCTAACCACGGGGGTGGATCTACCGGGTTGAACTATGCCCTGTCGGACATGCTGGTGTCCGGGCTGTTGATAGTCCGGACCGATGAGGTTCGGGGTGGCTTGGATGCTTCAGCAAGGTGACCTAGTAATGTTCGGTCCTATGAGCAGCCCTATGGCCAGTCAGAAGCGAGAGAAGCTAATTACCTCTCTCCCACCGCAGCTGCGGCGTCATCTCAAGATCCGGGCGTTCGAGCACGGCTTGGACATCCAGGAGGCCGCCGAGCACGCAATCAAGGCGTGGTACGAGGCGGACACCCCGCCGGAGGTGGACACCACCGGCGCGAAGACGTGGGGCACATTCCTGCCTCCCGGAGAACCGGAGCGCTTCAAGGACGAGTGCGCCGAGCGCGGGGTGACGTACGTTCAGGGACTGGCTCAGGCCCTGACGCTGTGGTTGGAGAGTCACCCGTCGCCCTCTGCTCCGCTGGTCGCGCAGCCCGTTGTCCGGGTCATAGTCGCGAATCAGAAGGGCGGGGTCGGGAAGACCTTCATCTCCTCTGGTGTGGCCCAGGCCTTGGCGGAGTCCGGCCGCCGGGTGCTGCTGGTCGACTACGACCCGCAGGGGCACCTGACGGCCGAGCTCGGCTTCGAGGACCTCATGTATGAGGACGGGGTCGAGACGCTGATGATGCACATGGACGGGAGCGCCAAGGGCGACATCCGGAACCTGCTGGTCGCCCTCGATGGGGCGCGCTTCGGGGAGCGGCTGCACCTGCTTCCCGCGTCGGACGACGCGTTCCTGCGCGACATCGCGCTCTCGAAGGTCAGCTTCAGCGAAGCCGCGCTGGAGCGCGCGCTGGAGCCGCTTGAGGCGGACTACGACGTCATCATCATCGACGGGCCGCCCAGCCTCGGCCTCAACATGGACACCGCTCTCTACTATGTGCGACGCCGTGAGGGCGAGCTCGCAGATCGCTCCGGGGTCATCACCCCGGTCTGGGCGAACAAGGCCTCCCACCGGGCCTTCCGCCTGCTGAAGTCGCAGATGGACGACCTGTGCCGTAAGGGCCGCATCCAGGTCGACTACCTCGGGCTGATCATCAACGCCTACGACAGCCGCCGCGGCAAGCTCGTCAAGGAGAACAAGGACCAGTGGGAGAAGAGCAGTTCTCCCGCAGTCCTGGCCGTCATCGGCGACTTGAAGGAAGGACGTGAGGCGGCGGACGGCGAGATTCCTCTGCTGGAGTACGCGCCCGACAGCGAACACGCGCAGGTGATGCGCGACCTGGCGAAGGAGCTTGCCGTATGACACCCCCCGCGCAGCGAATCACTCGCGGTTTCAGCATCGACGACGACGGCCAGGACAACGACCCTGGGCCTCGTCGTGTCCGTACCCGCCAGCAGATCATGAACGGCGAGGGGCGGCGTCCTCCGACGTCGGTCGAGTTGAAGCTGCTCGCGCACAACCCTTTCAACCCTCGTGATGATCTCACCGAGCTGGAGGAGACTGCCGAGTCGCTCAAGCAGAGAGGGCAGCTCCAGCCGGTCGCCGTGGTCCGGCGGAATTCCTTCCTCGCCGTGCATCCGGGTCACGACGGCGCACTGGGCGAAGCTGAGTACGTCGTCATTGACGGCAATCGGCGGCTGGCCGCGGCACATCTTGCGGAGCTGGCGGAGTTGCGGATCGATGTCAACGACGATCTGGCGGTGAGTGCTGAGGACATGCTGGAAGGTGCACTGATCGCCAACATCCACCGGGTGGATGTTCCTCCGCTGGATCAGGCGAAGGCCATCCAGGATCTCGTGAAGGTCCATGGCTCGCAGGGCAAGGTGGCCAAGCGCCTCGGCAAGACGCCAGCCTGGGTCTCACAACGGCTGGCTCTGCTGGAGCTCACCCCTGAACTGCAGGAGAAGGTGGAGACCGGCAGCCTGAAGGTGGAGTCGGCGCGCCGGATCGGTCGGCTGCCCAAGGAGCAGCAGGCCTCGGCTGCGGTGGAAGCCATTAACGCCGTTAACACCCCGCGCCAGCGCGCTGCGCGCAGGGAGCCGGTCCAAGGGCAGCCTCCTGCCCCGACCGTTAACGCCGTTAATACCCCGACGGCCAGCGTGGTGCCGGGCAGTGCCGGTGCTTCCACCGTTAACGGCGTTAATACCTCGGCGGACCGGCAGAGTCTGGCGCAGCAGCTCGTGATCCCGCTGACTTCTCCGTCAGCGATCGTCACGGCTCTGGAGGCACAGCTCTCTCCTGAGGATCTGACTGCTGTCGCTGAGCTGATGCTCGACCGTGTCGGAGCAGGTCAAGGCGCCCGTTGATTCGAGAGCGACGACGTCTGCTGAAACGGGACAGGCCCACACCCAGCTCGGGTGTGGGCCTTCGTCGTTGTCGGGTTCGACCGTCAGGCCGCAGTGAGGAGGGCGGCTGCGGCGAGGGCGGTCGGGCTCAGCTGGTGGCGCGGGCCGGTTCGGGGGCGAGGCCGATGGCGTGGCGGGCCTGGGCGAGGGTGGTGGTCCAGTCGCCCTCGAAGCGCATGCCGCGGTCGTCGACGTACAGCGCCGCGCCGAGCTTCTTGTTGGTCACGAGCACCAGCCCGCGGGTGGTCCAGTGGGAGCGGTCGGGGTCCTCGTCGACGACCGCGTCGAATCCGTGGTGGGTCAGCCAGGCGGCAACGGCCGGGTGGTACTGACGGGCTCGGGCCGTAACGACGAAGACGGCGCGCACGGCGAGCAGCTCGCGGAGCGCGTCCAGGGCGCCGGCGATGGGGTCGCCGTAGATCCGGCCGTCCTGCCAGCCCTGATCGTGCAGGCAGAGGGTGAGGTCGAAATCCACGCCCACGGCGTGGCTGGCGGGGGAGTCGGGGTGGAGCGGGACGACGGTCAAGGGTGCTCTCCTCAGTGGTCGAGTTGGATGGTGATGGCCTGTCGGCGGTCGCTCGGGTCGGGTCGGTGGGCGATACGGCGGTGGGCGGTGAGGCCGGCCGGGCCGCCCTGGATCGCGGTTCGGCAGTCGGGGCAGGTGTGCCACCAGGCGGTGCCGGGCGGCAGCTGCGCCGGGGTGAGCGGGTGCGGGTGCGGGCCGGGTGCGGCGCGGGTCAACGGGGCCTCCGGGAGTGGGGCGGCCCGGCCTCGCGGTGCGGGGCCGGGCCGGTCCTGTCGGGTGCGGGGTTCAGTCCAGTCCGGCGCGCAGCTGGTCGGCGCGGGCTTGGGCGAGCCGGGCGGCCTGGGGGTTGAGGGCGGCGCCTCGGGCGGCGGCCTCGGTGAGGGTGCGGATGAGGGCCTTGCGGCCGGCCTGGTCCAGGGGCGGCACGGGCCGGCCGTCGCGCTGGGCGGCCCAGCGGGCGGCCAGGGGTTCGAGGTCGCGCAGGTCGGCCCGGTACTGCGGGGTGCCCTGGTCGGGGGGCGGGCTGGTGGTCATCGGACCTCCGGGGTGGTGGGTGGGGTGCGGCGGGTGATCTCGCGCATGCCGTCGATGCGGTGGGCCTGGCGGGAGAGGCGGGTGGCGAGGGAGGCGAGGTGGTCGGCGTCCTCGGTGCGCGCGCCGCGGATCAGGCTGTCGGCGTAGTGCCGGGCGGCGTCGGCGAGCTGCCGGGCGTCCAGGGCGTGGCCCTGGAGTTCGCGGTCGACTGCCGGGTCGTGGGCGCTCACTCGTTGTTCCGGTCGGTGGGCGGGGGTTCGGGGGACCAGGCACCGGTGGGGTCGTCGCCCCAGTCGTCCGGATCCGTCGGCGGGGTGGGCGGGGTGACTGCGGGTTCGTTGGTCACGGTGGCGGGTCAGCTCGCGTCGGGCAGCGGCGGCAGCCAGGAGCACGTGGCCGCGTGGTCGGTGACCTCCTGGCGGACCGCGTAGACGTACATGGCGTCAGCCTGGGCGGTGCCGACGCGGCAGCCGGTGCAGTACGACCACGCCTTGGCGTCGTCGTGGGCGTGGGTGCCGAGGGGCCAGGGCTCGGCGCCGATCAGCTCCACCGTGGCGCCGCCCTGGGTGAGCTGGCGCATCCAGACGTGTCCGGGGCCGCCGCCGGTCGGCGCGTCGCCGATGTGGACCTGGCCGTGGTCGAGGCGGATGCGGCCGTGGTCGGCGGCCTGCTCCAGGAGCGCCATCAGGCGGTCGTGGCCGCCGAGCATCTCGCCGCCGGGGATGCAGCGCGACCAGATGTACAGCTCGCCGACGGTGGTGCGGCGCTGCCCCAGGCCCTCCAGGTGGTCGAGGGCGGCCAGGACGATCGTGTAGGCGTCGTCGCGGCGCAGTCGGCCGTCGTGCGGGTCTGGGACCAGGTCGGTGATCAGCTTCTCCAGGGTGGCGGTGGCGGTGGCGGCGGGGATGCGGGGGTTGTCGAGGTTCACGGGGTGGTGTGCCTTTCGAGGGGTGCCAGAGGGTGCGGGTGGTGCGAGGTGGGCCGCCGCCCGTGCGCGGAGGTCGGGCGGCGGCGGGGGTGGCTGGTGGTCAGTTGGCGCGGCGGGGGCCGGGGGGCAGGGCCCGGGGTGTGGTGCTGGTGGTGGTGGCGAGCAGCTGGATGACGTTCTCGGAGAGGTCGGAGAGCGTGGCGGCGATGAGGAGGTCGCGGGCGGCGGTGCGGTCGGCGAGCTGGACGACGGCGGCGAGGACGTGGCCGGTGTCCTCGCGGCGGCCGGCGATGATGGCGTAGGTGCCGATGAGCCCGGTGTTGTCGTTGGTGGTGCGGCCTCCGACGCAGCTGGTGGTCACGGTGACGTCGATGGAGCCGGTGTCGTCGGTGAGGACGAGCTGGCGGGGGTTGTAGCCGGTGACCTCGGTGATGACGCCGTCCACGGTGACGAGGCTGAGGTCGGGGGCGGCGGTGAGGCGGGCGAGGTTGTCGGTCATGGGGCGGTGCTCCCTGTTCGGTCGGGTCTGCGGGTCGGGGTGACCGGGCAGCCGCGCCGGTCCCGGTGGTGCCGGCAGCTGGGTGCGGTCGGGGTCCGGGGCCGGCGGCGGCGGTCCGCTCGGAACGGGTCAGGCCGGGACGGCGGCGGCGCGGGCGAGCTCAAGCAGCTGGGCGAGCTCGGCCAGGGCGAGGCCGTCGGCGCAGTCCAGGCAGCAGCCGAGGCCGGTCGGGATGCAGATCTCGCTGACGGTGCGGCACAGCGGGCAGGTGCGGCGGGCGAGCATCATGCGCTGGTGGGCGCGCCAGCGGGCCGCGGTCATGGGCCGCACCGGCAGGGCGAGGGAGTGGCGGTAGAGGTAGGCGTAGCGAAGGCCGCCCCGGCAGACGACCTGGGCAGCCGGCTCCTGGCCGCCGGGCCGCAGGCCGACGGCGCGCAGCTGGCGGCGGGTCATCAGGTCCGGGGACGGCTGGTAGCGCCAGGGATAGGTGGGCAGGCCGCCGTGGTGCTCGCCGGTCGGGTCGAGGTCGGATGCACGCACGGGCTCCCCCCCGGTCTGGTCAGCGGCCGACGGGGGCCGGGTCGAGGTAGGCCGGGCTGGTGGCGGTAACGGTCTCGACCCGGGCGAAGCCCTCGCCGAGCAGCTGCTCCGCGCTCGGCATCAGGCGTTCCTGGTCGAGCAGGACGTGGTCCGGGACGACGCGCTCCCGGCCGGAGCTCTGTAGGCGCCGGCGCTCCAGGGAGACGTCGAACAGCACCGCGCAGGCCGGGCGCTGCCAGTAGCGGGCGCGGGCGAGCAGGCTGGCGCGGACGTGCGCGTACAGGCCGGTCGAGTCGATCACGGTGGTGAGCGCGCGGGAGAGCCGGGCGTCGAGCAGCAGCGTCTGGACCTGGTCGGCGACCGGGGTCGCGGACTGGTCTGCGGCCGAGTCGGTGGCCATCTCGCGGTAGGAGTCGAGGTTGAGCCGCCAGGAGGCGGGCCAGCGGCGGGTGGCGAAGGTGGTCTTGCCGGCGCCGCTGCCGCCGACCAGGACGACCAGCGTGCCGGGGTCGAAGGTGAGGTTCATGAGGGCGGGTCCTTTCGGTGGTGGTGTGGGTGTTCCGTGGTCAGGGGCGGGTGGCGGCCTGCTGGCCGAGGACGTAGCAGCGCAGGTCGATGTCGGCGGGCAGGGCGGGGGCGTCGGTGCCGAGGAGGAGGTCGGCGACGGCGACGGTGAAGACGCGGGTGACGGCGTCGGATCCCTTCTTCATGACCGGGGCCTGGAAGAGGACGTAGCGGGCCGTCAGGAAGAGCTGGGGGGTGAGGCCGGGGCCGGCGAGGATGCGCAGGGCCTCGGCGCGCAGCAGGGTGGCGTCGGCCGGGTCGGGGGTGGCGGTGTAGAGGAGGTGGCCGCCGGTTTCGACGTGGGCGGGGTCGAGGCCGCGGGCGGTGATGCGGGCGGTCAGGGCGGCGGCGGCCTGGCGGGCGGCGTGGCCGCGCAGGAGCCGGTTGCCGGGGATGGTGCGGCCGTCGGGCAGGGTCACCCGGTTCTGCAGGATGTCGGCGGCGGGGGCTTCGCGGGCGAAGCGGCGCTGGGCCGCGAGGCCGTAGTGGGCCATGGCGCGGGAGGCGGGGGTGTCGGTGCCGCCGCGGTAGGTGCGGGTGGTCGGGTGCCAGGTGGAGCCGTCGCGCAGTCGGCCGACCGGGCCGAGGCGGTCGTAGTTGGTGCCGGCTGCGGCGATGGGGGTGCGGAAGCGGGCCGGGTTGTGGGCGAGGCCTCGTCCGACGCGGCCGGTGGCGTGGACGGCGGCCTGGTGGCGCCAGTCGGTGACGGAGGTATGGACGGCGGTGAGGGCGGCGATGCGTTCCTCGGTGCTGGTGGCGGTAGCCAAGAGGTCGGCGAGGTGGTCGCGGGCGGTGGTGGCGGTCTGGGCCATCTGGCAGGAGAAGGCGCGTCGGCGGGCGTGGTCGGCGGGGTCGTTGGTGCGCAGGGCCAGCGGCGAGGTGGGGAAGCGGTCGAAGGTGATGGCGGGCATGCGGGTCTCCGGTTCTGCGGGGTTGGCGGGTCGGGCGGATGGCGGTCGCCGGGTGACCAGGCGGCCGGTCCCGTCCCCGGGATGCGCGCCGCCCGCCGGGCTGGGTGCCGGGCGGGCGGTGCGGGCCGGGCGGCCGGTTCAGCTGATGAGGGTGAGGGCCAGGACGGCCAGGAGCACGGGCACGGCCAGGGCTACGGGCGCGGGCAAGCCGCGGCGCGTTCTTCGGCCGGTGCGGGCAGGGAAAGGGCCCCCTGCTCCGAGGTTGGAGCAGAGGGCCCGGGTTAAGGGGCGGTGGGCTGTCAGGCCGTGGTTTCGACGGCTCCGTCGGCGCTGCCGGCCTTGTTCTTCCGCTCGTCCCACCAGGTCCGCGCGTCCCAGTTGGTGGCGTAGGTCAGGAGCAGGTAGGACGCCGTGGTGCCGACCGCGAGGATCGCCAAGGTCCATCCCCATGCGGTGGCGTTGAGGCCGTCGCCGACCGCGCCTCCCCCGCCGGCCGCGTTGAGAACCGTGGCAATGACGCAGGCGGTCACCAGAGCGAACTCGCGGTTCTCGTTGGCGGGGTCGTTGATGCCGTGGTGGATGGTGTGGCGGAGGTGGAGGGCCAGCATGGTCAGCTGGACGGCCCACAGGGCCACGATGGCGGCGGCGACGCCGGACAGGGTGACGAAGTGGTGCATCAGGATCCCTTCGTGAGTGGTGTGGTCAGTTTCCGCAGTGCGGCGGTGTCCGGTCCGGGGAGTCGGCGGTTTTCGACCGGTACGAGTGACGACCGCAGAAGCGTTTCCGGTGGCCGGGGCGGCGGTCAGGGCCGTCAGAACGGCCCTCCCTCGTCGAGGGCGGCGGCCACGATCGCGGCGTGGTCGAACGCCAGCCCCAGCTGCGGCAGGTCGTCCCGCTTCCACCAGCGGGCGGTGCGGGCGTCGTCCCCGGCGGTGACGACGGTGGTGTCCGGGACGACGGCGAGGTAGGCGACGGTGACGTACCGGCCGCGCGGGTCGCGGCCCGGCTCGTCCCAGACACCGATCTGGCGCAGGCCGTCGGCGTCCACGCGCACGCCGGTCTCCTCCGCCAGCTCGCGCGCGGCGGCCCGACGACTCGTCTCGCCGGCGTCGACATGGCCGCCGGGCAGAGCCCAGCAGCCCGCGAACGGCGGCCAGTCCCGCTCGATGAGCAGAACGCGGCCGTCGGGCGTGGTGGCGACGACGTCGGCGGTGTAGCGGATGGTCTCGGCGGCGGACTCGGGGGTCTGGGGTGTCTCGGTCTGCTGGTCGGGGGTGGTGGGCTGGCGCATGGTGGTGGGTCCTTCCGGGATCGGTGGTGTCGGCCGGGCGGCCGGTCCCGTGCCCGGATCGCGCGTCTCCTGCCCCGGCCTGGGTGACAGAGCAGGGCGGCGCGGGCCGGGCACGGGGCCGACCGTCGGGTCAGCTGATGAGGGCGAGGACCAGGACGGCCAGGAGCACGGGCACGGACAGCGCGACGGAGCGCGGGATGTCGATGCAGCGCTGGAGGCGGGCGATCTCGTCGCTGATCGACTCGCACTCGGCCAGGAGACGGCCGTGGGAGCGGGAGTCCTGGGGGAGGTTGGCGAGCGTCTGGCTGCGGTCGTGGAGAAGCTCGCGCAGGGTGGCGATGCGGATGTCGCGGTCGATGGTGAACAAGGGCGTCCTTTCGGTTCGGGGGCGGTTCGCGGTGCGGGAGGATGAGGGGAGAGGCCGGGGACGAGACCGGCCCCACGGGCGCTGCTGCCCGAACCGGCCCCGGGGTGGTTCGTTCATCCCGGGGCCGGGCCGTGTGGTTCGCGGTTCGGGCGGTGAACCGGTTAGCGGTTCGCCGAACCTGGTTCGCGGTTCGCGCTCAGGCACCGACGCGGTTCGCGAACTCCTCGCGGGCGCCAGCGAGGCGGTGGTGCGCGGTGGTCTTCTTCATGCCGGTGTTCGTCATGACGAAGTCGAGGTCGACCGTGTCGTAGCCGTGGGTCTCGATCAGTTCGAGAACCTGCTGAACCTGCTCGGCCGCGGCCTGCTGCGCGGCGCTGCGCCGGTTCGAACCGGCCGGGGCCGGGGCGGGCTGTGCCTGCTCGGCGGCGGTTCGCGGCTCGGGGTCCGCCGGGGCCGGTCCGCCGGACGGCGCGGGTCGGTTCGAGGCTTCCAGTTCGCGGCGCCCGCCCGGTGCGCCGGTACGCGCTGCGGGCAGGACGTGGTTCGCCGAACCGCCGGGGCGGTTCGGGTTGCGGTTCGGCGAACCGGCGCGGGTGAGGCGAACGGCGAACTGCGGGACGGCGGCCGGGTTCGGCGAACCGGTCAGCGCGATGGCGAGGCTGGAGTTCGGGACGCGGGGCAGACCGCGCAGCGGCACCCAGTCGCCGACGCCGATCGCCCCGGCGACGAACCGGCGAACCGGTCCGAGGCCGGTTCGGCGAACCGCCGCGCGGTGGTTCGCGGCGGCCGTCCAGGCGAGCTCCACCGTGGACAGCGACTCGTCCGTGATCGCCAGCGACCACGCGGTGAAGGAGTGCGCGGGGTAGCGGATCCAGCGGATCAGGCCGATCGTCGGCCTCGACTTGGCGACCTTGCCGTCCGCGCGGAGCTTGCTGCGGTGGATCAACCGGGCGTAGAGCTCCCACAGCACCATGCCGGTGATGCTCATCACCGAGAACGCCACCGCCTTGGGGGTGGGCTCCCAGTAGCTGATCTGGTCGACCATCTTCAGCGCGACGGGGTCCCACGTGCGGCCGGTGACGGTGGCCGAGGCGTGCCAGTAGTTCATGACGGCCGCGCCGATGGCGAACACCCAGGTGGCGACGCGGTACAGGGTGCCGCTGTCGCCGCTCTGCCGGGCCTCGTGGTACATCCACGCGACGAACGCGGTGCTGAGCTCCCACGCGGCGGCGAACAGGATGGTGAACGGGACGACCCAGCCCAGGATGTCGTGGGCGAAGCCGGCCTGCCCGGTCCAGGCGACGGCCATCGGCGCGGTGATCGGCACGATCGCCAGCAGCCGCCGCGCGTTGGCCTTGACGAACGCCTTCATCCGGCCGGTGAGTGTGGTGCGCCCGGCCCGCTCGGCGGCCCGCGCCTCGCGCTTGAGCCGGCGCTTCTCCAGCTTGCGCGCGGTCCGGCTGGTGGCCTGCCGCAGCTTCTCCCGGGCCGAGATCAGCTCCTGGAGCGCGAGCTGCTTCATCTCCTGCGCCTTGGCCTCCAGCTGCTGCGCCTTCTCCAGCGCCTCGGCCGTCTCGGCCTTCGCCGCGGTGACCGCCTGCTCGGCCTCCCGAAGCATCCGGCCGGCGTCCTTCGACGCCTCCTCCAGCAGCAGGGCCGCCTCGGCGGCGGTCTGGGTCCGCTGCTGCCGCACCTCCTTCGCGGCCTGGACCCTCACCTGGTCGGCCTCGGCCGCCGCCTTGGCCCGGACCTCACGGGCCGCGTCGGTGGCCTGGTCGATCTCCCGGTCCGCAGCCTCGCGCAACTGGCGGACCTCACCGCGTACCCGGTCGGCGTCGGCCTGCGCGCTGCGGCGCAGCTCCTCGGCCTGCTCACGGACCTCGGCGAGCAGCCCATCGGCCCGGGTGCGAGCGTCGGCGAGCACGGTGTCGGCCTGCTCGGCGGCGTCCTCACGGACCTTGGCCGCGTGCCGCTCGGCCTGGGTGCGCAGCTCGGTGGCGTCGCGGTGCGCCTGGCTGCGGATCTGATCGGCCGCTTCCTCGGCGGTGCGGGTGAGGACGCCGGCCTTCTGCTCGGCGTCGGTGAGCAGCTGCTCGGCCTGGGCGCCGCTGCGGCGGGCCTGCTCGGCCGCCTCGCTGCGCAATGCCTCGGCCTGCTCCTCGGCGGCCTGGGTGATGGCGGCTGCGGTCTGTTCGGTGTCGGCGAGCAGGGTGGTGGTCCGCGCCCGCGCGTCGGCGAGGATCGTCTCCGCGCGCTGCTCGGCCTCGGCGGTCAGGGTCCCGGCCTTTCCCTCGGCCCCGGTGCGGGTCCTGGCCGCGTCGGCGAGGGCGGCGTCGTGGAGTTCCTGGGCGCCGAGCTCGGCGTCGGCGAGGATCACCTCGGCCTGGTCGGCGGTGTGGGCGGCGTCGGTGAGGATCCGGTCGGCCGTGCGACGGGCGTCGGCGAGGACCTTCCCCGCCTCGCGGTCGGCACGCTCCGTGACCGTCTGGGCCTGGTCGGCGGCGCCCGCGCGGAGCTGCGCGGCCTCGCTCGCCCACTGGGTGGCGGTGGCCAGCTCGCGGCCGGCGGCCTCGGCTGCGCGCTCCAGCACGGCGAGCGCCTGGTCCTCGGCGATGGCCAGGACGTCGGCGGCGCGGTCGGCGGCGTCGGCCCGGACCGGGTCGGCGGCCGGCCGAGCCGCGAAGGTCGCGGGGACCTCGGCCGGGGTCTTCGGTGAGGTGCCGGCGGGAGTGTGTGGGCGGGGCTCGGGGACGGTGGAGGGGGCCTTGGCGGTGGTCTTCTTGGCGGCGCGGGGGCGGCGCGGGGTGGTGGTGCGGGCCGGGGACATGGGCGGCAGGCTCCTGTCTGTCGGTGACGGTGCGTGGCGGCCGTGGCGGCCGGGCGGGGGTCCCGGCGGTGGTGGGCGGCCGGGTATGGAAACGGCCCCGACAGGCGGTGTCGGGGCCGTTTGCGGGGGGTGGGCGGATCTGATCCGTGTGATCTGTTTCCGCAGCTCACGATCCGTTTGGTGACCCGTGGGCGATCCGTGCCGATCCGTGGCTGATCCGTGTCCGGCACGGATCAGCACAGATCAGCCACGGATCACCACACCGATCAGTGGGAGCACGGTGTGGCTACGCTGCGTGTTAGTCGGGCAGGGCGGTGAACGCCTCCTCGACGTCGCGCAGCCAGTAGCCGGACGGGGGATTCTTGCTGTCGAGGTCGAACCGACGGACAGTCTTGAGCAGAGGGACACCGGCCTTCTTGAGGTCCCGGGCGACCTTCTTCTTGAACTCCCGGCGGCGGTGCTCCGGCTCGCTCTCGTCCCACTGCCGCCACTCGTCTGAGGTGGTGGCGAGGTGGTCCAGCACCTGATCGGTGGGGAGGAAGTCGGGGTCACCGGCCTGCTCGAACGCCTCCCGGATCGTCACCAGCACCGGCGGCACTTCCTCGTCGTCGCCCTTCTCGGCGGGCTCCGGCGTGATGGTGACGGTGCCCGCGGCGAGCCGCTCCTGTGTACGGAGCGTGGCGGTCTCGGCCTTGAGGAAGGTGGACTTGCGCAGGATCGGGTCCCGCAGGCCGGGGGCGATGATGTAGAAGGCGCCGGCGTCGGCGAGGTCCCAGTCGCCGGGGCTGGGGACCAGACGGTGCGGCATCCAGCCCTCGGAGATCGCGGTGTCGGAGCCGACCACGAGCGGGACGTCCGCCTTGCGGCACGGCAGCATGATCCGGATGCCGAAGACGTCGGCGATGGCGTCGCCGACGACGTCGCTGGTCGCGTCCTGCGAGAGCAGGACCACGGTCGCGCGCGCCTTGCGGCCGATCCGCCCCAGCTTGATGACCTTGGCCTTCTGCTGCTTGGTCAGCTGCGGGTGCTCGTCCACGATGACGAAGATCGCCGGGGCGTCGTCGGTCACCTGCCAGTTGTCGACGTCGTCGCCCATCTGCTCGGTGCGGATCTCCGCCTCGCGGATCGCCCAGTCCAGGACGGCGTCGATCCGCTCCTCGTCGTAGGCGGTCATCGCGGCCAGGCGGCGCAGCGGGCCCAGGCCCCGGCCGGTGGGGTCGACGTCCACCACGATCGCGTCGGTGCAGCTGGTGATGTAGTCGGCGAGCGAGCGCACGATCGCCGACTTCCCGCCGCCGGGCACGGCGATGACCATGATGTTCTGCCCGGCGATGGTGACTTCGGTGGGTGTGCCGTCCATGGACGGGCCGAGCGAGAACGGCTTGAGGATGCTGTTCGAGCGCGGGGCGTAGACCGGGTGGGGCGGCATCGGGTCGAACGGGTCGCCCAGCAGAACGCGCAGCACCACGGATCCGGCGGCGGCCATCTGTGGCTGGGCCATCACGCCGCCTGCGCGGACGCCGAGGGCGACGTCGAGCTCCGGCAGGCGCAGCACGAGGGCGGCGGGCTTGCCCTTGGTGAGGTGGGCGGTCGCCTTCCAGCCCCACTTCTCGCGGGTGGTGTCGGTGACGGCGCCGATCGCCAGGCCTTCGTCGACCAGGGCACGGCGCAGGCACTCGGCGGCCGTGGTCGGGTCGTCGGCGGCGATGCGGATCGGGACCGGCTTGCCGGTGTCGCCGGGGAAGAGCGGTCCGGGGCCGGGGCCGGCCTGTCCGGGCGGGGTCGTCTGGGCGGCCGGGCCGGCCGGGGTGTTCCCGGCCGGCTGCTGGGTGAGGGCGATCACCTGGCCGCCGTCGGGCAGTGGGTAGGCCAGGTCGGGTTCGGCACGGCGAGCGGATCGCCACCGGGGGATGGTGCTTTTGCCCCAGGCGGCCAGGACCACCGCCGCGCCGGTGGCCGCGCCCTCCACCGTGAGCGTGGGCAGGCCGCCGAGCAGGCCGGGGAGCCCGTAGGTGCCCAGCACCATGAGCGCCAGGCGCACCCGGCGCCGGTGGGACATGCGCCGGCGGTGGTCGTGGATCTCCCCGGGGGTCACCGGCGCGTGCCCCGTGTAGGTGAGGGTCAGCAGCGCCGCCGCCTGCTGCTCCCACTGGGCGGCGGCGGTGCGGGCGGCCAGCTCGGCGCGCTTGGCCGCGGTGTGGCCGGCCGGGGTGATGCCCTGGGCCTGGGCCGCGGCGCCCGAGGTGTTGGCGGCGGCGAGCTCCTGCTTGGCGCGCCCGGCCAGGGTGGTGTGCTCCGTAGCGCGGGCCGTCTCCCACACCCGGTGGCGGTCGTTGAGGATGTGCAGGGCGACCGCCCGGTCCGTCAGGTGCTCCTCGGTGACGAACAGCCAGGCCGAGCGTTCGGCGGCCAGCACGCGCAGGCCGGCCGGGACGTGGTCGCGCTGGCGCCGCCACCACGGCTCCGGCTCGGCCGGGCGCGGGCCCGGGTCGTCGTCGTCCAGGAGCTCGCCGTCGAGGATCTCGTCCTCGACCGGCTCCACATGCAGGTCGATACTCACGGGCGGGTCCCCCTTCTTGTGTGGGTGCTCAGCGGCTGGAGGCGACGTGGTTCAGGGCGTCCAGGACGACCTGGCCGCCCTTGGACAGGCCCTCGTTGGCGTAGTAGGTGACCAGCGGGACCGCCGCCAGCGCGGAGCCGTTGACGAAGCCCAACCTGACCTTCCACTTGTCCAGGCCCGAGGCCGTGCCACCCGAGCCCGCCGAGCCCTTGGCGGACTTGCGGGCCCCGGCCAGCACGACGGCGACCACGAACAGCAACAGCGCGCCGCCGCCGCCGACCGGCACGGGGTCGGCGCCGTGGAACTGGGTGGCGGAGTCGGCGCCGGTGCTGCCCCACAGGGACAGCTGCCCGCCCCACGCGCCGGCCTTGTAACCGAGCCAGCCCAGGGCGCCGAGGATGCCGCCGGCGCACAGCCCGCACAGGGTGCCGAAGCCGGTGCCGATGGCGTAGGGGACCAGCTGGGTGTGGTCGGCGCTGCCGCTGCGGCCGAAGTTGCCGCCGCCCTTGCCGCCGATCTTGGGGATCGGGATGCCGTAGGTGCGGGCGAGCTGCCAGCCGGTCAGTCCGAAAACGGCGGCGTAGGTGCCGAGGGTGACGTCCATGATCAGTTTCCTCCGGTGAACGCGGTGGTGAGCCAGGTGATGGCGTCGGTGAGAGCCGGCAGTGACAGGCAGCCGGCCAGGATGGGGAACCACACCGCGGCGCGGCGCAGCGGGGAGAGCGTGGGCCGCCTGGCGCCGTGGAGCGGCAGCGCGATGGCAACCAGCTCGACGGCGGCGGTGGTGACGGCGGGGACGTGGAACCAGTGGCAGGCGTAGTAGGCGGCGCCGGCCAGGGCCAGGGAGCGCAGGGCGGGCCTGCCGCCCCACAGCAGCGCGACGGCCACGGCGGCGTCGACGCCGTAGTTGCCGGTCAGGGCCGGCTGGTAGTGGTGGAGCAGCCAGGCCGGGACGGCGGCCAGGGCGGCGGCGGTGGCGTTGGCGCCCAGCTGGAGCCAGGAGAAGTCCCAGAACGGCTCGGGCTCGGCGGGCGGGGCGACCAGCATCACCGGGACCGGCTGCGGGGCGACCAGCTCGACCGGCACCGGGCCGCCCGGGTTGGCGGCGCAGCCGCCGCAGTAGGGGAGGCTGCCAGGTCGGCACGGGCTGCACGGCGGTGCCGGCGGGAAGGACGGGGCGGGGCGGGGCCACTCGTACCCGTGGGGGTACGGGGCCGGCTGCACGACGGTGTAGACGGTGCCGGTGCCGGTGCCGGTGCCGGTGCCGGGTTCGGCGGCCCCGCGGTGCGGCTTCTTCCCCGTCCCCGGTCCGGTCGGCGGCTCCTCCCCGTAGAAGCCGACCGGTGTCCCGTAGTCGGGAGCCGCCGGCGGCATCGGCGGGGGCGGCGGCGGGTAGCCGCCGGCGGGACCGGCCGGGCGCGGCCCGGGAACGGGCGCCGGATAGCTGCCGGGTGTGGCGCCGGGCCAGGCGGTGCCGTAGGGCCAGGCGGTGGGGCCGGGCTCGCCGGGCCGCGGGACGTACGGGCCGAGGTTCTCGTACCAGTACGGGGCGTCCGTGGTCGGCGGCGGGGGTGCGGGCTGGGGTTCGGGGTCGAGGAGCTCGCCCTCGATGATCTCGGCGTCCGCGTAGGTGTCGTCGGTGGTGGTCATCGCGACCGCCGGCCGAGCAGCAGGCGCACGCCCAGGATCACGACCACGGCGTCGGCGGCGAAGAAGAGCAGGGCGAGGAACGTGAGGATGGTGTCCAGGTCGGGCATGGGTCACCTCGTCAAAGGAAAGGGGGGCGGGGGCCCGGGGCCGCGGATGGTCCGGGGCCCCGGGCGGGGTGTCAGTGGTCGCGGGCGGGGCCCGCGTTGGCGATGTAGGTGCCGATCGAGCCGGTCACGGAGGCGATGCCGCCGGTCTGGGTGAGGGTGACGTCACCGGCCTGGACGACCTGGCCGTGGACCTGGCCCGTGATGCTGTTCGTGACCGTCGTGGTGGCGTGCCCGGCGGTGCCGGCCTGCTCGGTGGTGCGCTCGGTGTTCATGTGGTGTCCCTTCCTGGAGCCCAGGACCGTCCGGGTGCTCCCTGCCGCCACCACTCGCGCGGTGCCCGAGGTGGTGGCGGGAGGCGGCAACCGGGCCGGGACACGGCCTGACGGCGGTGCGGGGCCCGGGTGCGGGCCGACGGGTGGAGCCGGCGGTACGTCGGGTGGCTAGTCCCGGACGGGACGCGGGCCGGAGAGGGCCCGGCGGGTCTCGGACCAGCGCGGGCCGTTGTGCCACGGCGACCACGTCTCGACCTGCGCCTGCTCGTGCGGGGTGCGCTCGTTGCTGGTCGCGGCCGCGGCGACGTGTCGGCCGGGCGCCGGGGCGTCCGGCAGGACGGTGGTGCGCTCGATGACGGTGTCGGTCGCGGCGGCGGCCTCGGCGGCGATTTCCTCGGCGGCGGCGACCAGGTCGAGCGCGAAGGCCGCCTCTTCGTCGGCGGCGTGGGCGAGCAGCGCGTCGGCGCCGGCGGACAGCACGACCGTCCAGTCCGCGTCGCTGATCTCCCCGTCCCAGCGGACCGGCTCGGTGCCGGTCAGGCGGGCGATGCGTCGGACGGTGGCGCGGCGGGTGCGCTCGCGGCCGGACGCCTCGGCGACCCAGGCCCAGGTCGACGTCGCGCCGGTGATCTGGGCGACGGTCTCGGCCTGGCGGCGGCCGGTGAGTGTGCGGGACATGGCGGTACCTCCTGGATCGGTGGAGCAGGGGAGTCGTGGCTGGTGGTGGGCCCTGGCGGGCCCGCCGCACCACTCACGGCGCCGTTCCGGCATGGGCATGCCAGGACGGTTCCGAGAGGCAGGCGGCGGGAGACTGCCGAACTGCGAGAGAGGGGAGGGAGGCGGCTACTTGCCGGAGCCGCCGGCCTTCGCGGCCTGGGCCCTGGCGTACGCCTCGCGGGCCCTTCGGAGCTGCTCGTCCTGCTGCTGGCGCTGTGCTTCCTCGGCGGTCACCGGCCACCACCCGTCGGGGTGGGGGGCTTGGGCGGGACCGGGGTGCCGCCCCCGGCGAAGCTGCGGAAGAGGTGGGTGATCGTCACCGCGCACCCCCGCCCGACGAGTGCGGACGGCCGAAGTTGCGCGCGGTCGGGGCGCCCGGCTGGTTGTACGGGTCGGGCGAGGCCACCCGCTGGCCGTCCGGGGTGTACGTCGCCTCCGGGAGCGAGACCTGCGCCTCGCGGTGGTGACGCTGGGCGGTGGCCGGGTCGTAGGGGTGCCAGCCGGTGGTCGACATCCCGCTGGTACGGGCCGCCGGTCCGGACGAGCCGGAGTCGCTGGAGCCGGAGGAGTTGCTGGAGCCGAGGCCCAGGAAGGAACGGAACCCCATCACCGGCCCCCCGCCTGCTGCTGGCGGAGCTGCTCGGCCTGCTGCCGGGCCGCCTCGGCAGCCGCGGCCGCGCGGGCGGCCTCGGCCTTGTGGAGCTCGGTGATCTGGTTCAGCGCGGCGATGTTCGCCATGTCGAGCGGCTGCGGCATCTCAGCACCCCGCCATCGGCTGGCGGCGGGCGAAGGAGGCGGTGGCGTTCTGAACGAACCACGAGATGTGGGCCCAGCCGGTACGGCCGGCCCGCGCGAGGTGCTCCTCGGCCTGGCACCAGACGTCGGCGACGATCTCCATCACCGTGCCCTCGCCGGCGGCCGGAGCGACCGAGGCCAGGTCGCGGATGACGAGCGAGAGCACACGGCCCTCGTACTGCTCCTGAAGGGGAGTGCTGTGGTGACTGGCGAGGGTGGTCTCGGCCTGGGCCGCGCGGTGGCCCAGCGCGTCGACCCGGGTGGTGGTAGTGATGGTCAGCATCGGGGTGTTCCTTCCGGTCCGGTGAGGTGGCGGGGTCAGTCGGTGCGGCTGCGGTTGCGGGCGGCGCGGCGCTTCATCGCGCGCCGCTCGTCCTCGCTCATGCCGCCCCAGACGCCGGCGTCCTCACCGGTCTCCAGGGCCCACTGGAGGCAGTGCTCCATGACCGGGCAGCGGCGGCACACGGCCTTGGCCTCCTCGATCTGCAGCAGGGCCGGACCGGTGTTGCCGATCGGGAAGAACAGCTCGGGGTCCTCGTCGCGGCACACCGCGCGGTGGCGCCAGTCCATGACGTTCTCCTTCTTCTTCTGTGCGGTCGGTGTGCTCAGGCGGCCTGGGGGAGCCGGGCGGTGAGGGCGAGCTGGTGGAGCGCGGCGACGGTGCCAGGGTGGGCGGCCTCGTCCAGGAGGTGGCGCTGCTCCAGGAGCGTGCCGCCGTCAGCGGGGTGGGCCAGCGTGTGCTCGGCCCAGAACTTGAGGGCCTGCTCGCCGGGCTCGGCGACGACCTGGTCCCGCTCGTCCCAGGCGGTGCAGTGCCAGTAGCTGCGGCTCTCACCGAGCTGGCGAACGGTGATCTTCCAGACCGGCCAGCCCGGAAGCGGGCCCGGCTCGACCGCCAGGACCTCGTAGACGACGTCGGAGTGGGCACTGCGGTAGTAGCCGCCGACGGCGCGCGGGCCGATCTGGCGGGCGACCCACCGGCGATAGCTGGCGGCGTCGTAGTACGCGGTGCGGGCGGGGGAGAAGGTGCGGGCGCGGTGCTTCATGGGTGGCCTCCGGCAGGGAGCGTCGAGGGGCGCCCGCTGCGCCCCGGGACCGGAGTCCGGGGCGGGGCGGGCGCGGGAGGGGGTTGGTCAGCCGGCCGCGCGGACGCGGCAGTGGATCGCCTTGCCGATCGGCGAGGGCTGGACGGTCCAGCCGGGGGCGAGGATGTCGATCAGGGTCAGGCCGCGGCCGGACTCGGCGTCATCGCTGTCCGCGGGGGTGCTGGTGCGGCGCGGGGCGGTGTCGGCGAGCGGGTCGTGGACGGAGACGATCGCGTCGGTCCCCCGGGAGCGGTAGACCTCGACGACCAGCGGGGTATGCGGTCCGCAGGCCCGGACCGCGTTGCCGAGCAGCTCGGACAGGACCAGCTGCGCGGACTCGGCGGTGTCCAGGTCGACGCCGTGGGCGACCAGGACGGTGAGGGCCAGGGCGCGTACGGTCTGCACGGTGTGCTGGTCGGCGGTCAGGTGGGCGGTGATCCCGCCGGGCCGGGCCGTGAGGTAGAGGCCCGGGCGCGGCGCGGGGAGGATCGGCTCCTGGGTGGTCAGTCCGGGCGCGGTGCCGGTGCCGAAGGTGGTGGCGGTCATCGCTTGCCGCCCTTCGGCTTCGCGGGCGGCGGCGGGACGGGCGTTCCCCCGCCGATGAAGCTGCGGCAGACCGCAGCGTCGAAGGCCTTCACCGCTTGCCTCCGCCTTGGCGGGCCCGGCGCAGCGCCTCGTCCATGTTCGGGTCGCTGTCGCCGTCGGCGCTGGCGGGTCGTGCGATGATGTTGTTCAGCAAGGTCGTTGCCTCCTACTAGGCGACGATGACGGCCTCGGGGCGCAATCCCGGGGCCGTCGGCATTTCGGTGGGCGGCTCCTGCCGTCCCCCCGCCGTCTCCGCACCGGCTCGGGGCGGAGGCGACGGGCAGCGTCGCAGGAGAGACACCGGTCAGGCGGCGGCGTGGACCGGGGCCGGGGTGCCGGTGGCGTAGAGCATCGGCCAGCGGAAGGGGTGACGCGGCCCGCCCCGCAGCGGGCTCGCGGCGTCGACCAGCCTGTCCTCGGTCGGGGTACGCGGCCGGTCGACGGTGGCGGTGGCGGTGGCAGCCGGGCGGGGCTCCGGCGTGGTGAGCGCCCGGATGAGCAGCGGGAGCAGCTCGCGGGAGATGGTGGCGTAACGCACGAGAACCTCCAGGGATGCGAAGCGGCGACCCGGAGAGATCCGGGCCGCCGCAGCTGGGTGCTGATTCAGTTCTGGAACCGGGACGGGCCCGGGGTGCTGCCGGTCAGGCCACGCTGCGCTTCTTCCGGACGGGGCTCAGCGCGAGCACCGCCTCCGAACTGCGGGGCGCCGCGATCGGCCGGGCCCCGACCGGCACCGCCGCGCCCTGGATCGGGGGCCGGGCACCGACCAGGGAGTCCTGGCGAACCTGGTTGGCCTCGGTGACCGCCTGCTCGGTGTCGGCCCACCCCTTCGTACGGCGCTGCAGCTGCTGCTCGACCTGGTCGCGCTCGGCGATCCGCTGCTCCTTCTCCGCGCGGGCCTGGGCCGCGCGCCGCTCGGGTTCCTGACGCAGCAGCTCGAGGTACGCGGCGCCCAGACGCAGGCCGTCGGGGCAGCGCTTCGTCAGGTCGGTGCAGGCCGCGCAGCGGCTGCGGTGCTCGACGTAGGCGGCGTGGGCGGTGTCGGCGGTCGGCGCGGCGGGGTCGAGCTGGTGAATCGCCTTGGGCAGCGGGGCCGTCACCTTCTTCAACACCTTGGTCGGCCGCCGGGCGGCGACGTCGGCGCTGGCCTCGACCCGCTGCTCCTGCCAGCGGACCAGCGAGATGTCGATAACAACCAGCCGGTTGGAGTTGCTGCAGCGGCGGGCGCCGGGGGTGCCGGCCGCTGCGGTGTGATGCGGGACGAGCTTCCACTCCCGGCTGCCCTTGTTCAGGGTCAGCGGGCACCACGTCTTGCAGGCCGGGCAGGCCAGGTGCTCGGCGCGGTGCGTGAGCTCCACCGAGTTGAGCGGGAGCTCCGACACCAGGAGCGCCGGCTGGGAGGAGACGTTGGTCGTGCGGGTTCGGCGGTTGCGCTGCCGGGCGGTGGGGATCGCGATCGAGGTGGTCATCAGGCGCTCCTCGTCTGTGCGGAGGGAGGTGAGGGCCGCGTTGCGGTGCTCTCTCCGCCCGCCAGGCCGCACGGGAATCCGGCGCCCTGGGGAGCGGACAGCGCATCGGCACTGCTGCGAGGCAGTCGCATGGGTTTGGTGGAGCTACCCGGCACCCGAACTGTGGGCGGCGACTACCTGCGGTTCCGTGTTGCGCAGCGAACTTCACCAACTTCACTGGTGAAGTTCGTCACGGAATGAAGGTACGCAGCAACCCTCAGTCGAGTCAAGGGCTTCACTGGTGAAGTCTGAAGATTTTCACAAGTGAAGTCGTCCCGGGGTCACTGGTGAACTGCCGAAAGTGAGCTAACCTGGCGCCATGACCACACCGCCCGACCCGCGCCCGGCATCCCAACGGATCGCCGACGACCTGCGGGCTGCCATCGACTCGGGCGACATCGCCCCCGGCGAGAAGTTGCCGACAACCAAGCAGCTCGTCGCGCGCTACGGCGTCACGGCAGAGACGGTGCGTCAGGCCGTTCTGCGCCTGAAGTCCGCCGGCGTCGTCACGAGCCGTCAGGGCGGCGGCGTGTACGCGCGTAAACAGCTCCCACTGAAGCGCCTCGGCATCCAGCGGTACGACAAAGCCAAATGGCGCGACCGCGGCGAAGTAGCCTTCATCGCGGACCGGGTCGCCAGCGGCCGCGAGTACAACCGGAACGACCAGACGCAGGTGGTTTCCCGTCTACCAGCGTCCCGAGCCGTTGCGGCGGGACTCGGCGTACCTGAAGGTACCGAGGTCGTCAGTCGGGCCCGCCTGGTCAAGGAGGCGGGAGTCGCTACGCACACGCTGACCAGCTACTACAAGGTGCAGCATGTCGAGGGCACGCGGTTGGAGGACCCCACCCCGGGCCCGGCAGGCAAAGGCGGCGGTTTCGGAGTGTTCCTTGAACTGGGTCTGGAACCGCACCAGATGACCGAGGAGCTCTACGCGCGGATGCCGACGCCGGCCGAATCTGCGGAGCTCGAACTGCCTACAGGGGAGCCCGTCATGGTGCTCCACCGAACGACTTACACCGCGGACGGCACTGTGATCGAGTACGCGGTCGGCGTGCACACGGCCAGCCGCTTCTCGTGGGAGTACAACTTCCTCATCCCAGACTCTGCATCAGGAGACTCGCATGCCCAGTGAAGGCCGCCCGCTTGCCATCGACACGGCACACATCGCAACGCCTGCCGACGTGCCGCCCGCCGCACTCATCTCGATGGCTCACCGCCGAGACACTCACCTCGCGCGTGCGCTCGGTCGCCGGCAGGACCTCGGTTCCACGACCCCAGCAGACTCCCTTGCGGCTCTGGCGCTTGGGGTCGCGATCACTCAGAAGGTCCTGCAAGAACAGCGTCTGCTCGTCCAGGCCGCGGTAGAACAGGGATGTTCCTGGGAAGAGATCGCCTCCGCTTTGGACGCACCCGCGACCACAGTCCGGGATGCGTTCACCAGCCCGGCAGACAAGCAGGCCAGGTGATGATGGGTACGCGCACGGACATCTCCCAGGACGCCTGGGACGATGCGAAGCTGCTGTGGGACTACCACCAGCTTCACCACACGATCCGACCGTGCTCGGTGATCATCGGTCTGGGCAGCCACGACCTTGGCGTGGCCACACACTCCGCACAGCTCTACTTCGAGAAGATGGCACCGCTCATCGTCTTCAGCGGAGCCAACAGCCCCACCACCGTGAAGCGCTTCCCTCGTGGGGAGGCGGTCCACTACGCGGAGCATGCCGTATCGCTCGGGGTTCCCCGCTCATCGATCCTCTTGGAGACGCACGCAACCAACACCGCCGAGAACTTCCGGCTTTCGCGCGAGGTTCTGCAAGCTGCCGGTGCATCAGTCACTTCCATCCTGCTCGTCTCGAAGCCGTACGAACAGCGTCGGAGTCTCGCCACCGCAATGAAGACGTGGCCAGAGGTAGATGTGGTGTGCACTTCTGAACCGGTGACGCTGAGCGAATACGTGGACAGGATCGGAAGTGTCAAGACTGTCGTAGACATGCTGGTTGGAACTCTGCAGCGTCTGGTCGAGTACCCGAAGAAGGGGTTCATCATCGACCAGGAGGTCCCTGCCGAGGCCATCGGCGCCTACGAGAGGCTTCGAGACAGCGGGTTCGACAGCAGGGTGATCCGTCCAGCCCGTTGAAGCGATGGTGGCGCGTGCCGCCGCCGATCTGATGGCTAGTAAGACAGAGACACGCCTCTAAACTGCTTGGACCCGCTCTGTACAGGGCTAGGCTCGCCTGGTGCCCCTGGGCACCACGCAACTCCAGAAACGCGAAAGCGGCCCCCATCCGCCAAGATTGGGCCGCTATCGCTTCCAGAACTGCATCGTCACGACGGTACCAGGCATACCCGTCCACCGGCGAGAGACACCCGTCACTCCCCCAGGTGGACCACTCCTCCTGCTGACCGCCTCGTGACGGCGCTCCACCCGAGAGGTAGCGCCCCCGTGCCCCACCCCGTCACGCAACGCCACCACCGTGTCACTCCGGCCCGGCCTGCAGCCCCCACCGCTGATGTGAGCACCCACCGGCCCAGCCGGCCTCAGCGGGCCCGCCGCAACGTCCCGGCCGCCGCATGTCACACCGCGCCCGGATTTCCGGCCTCTATGGGCATGCAGAACCACACCCATGACCAGGGCCGCCCCATCAACCCTCCGGTCGGCCAGGCCGGGCTACTTCTGGCCGTCGTCGCCGGATCGACGGTGACCCGATGAGTCTGGAGAAGCCGAAGCTCGCGGAGGTCGCCATCCCCCCGTGGATGGCGAAGTTGCTGGAACAGGTCCGTGAGGCCGAGCAGGAGGAGGGGACGTTCGAGATCGAGGCTGAGGACGAGCTCCCGTTCGCCCAGCTCGGTTCCTGGGTGGCGCTGTCCGGCGTCAGTCCGCGGGCGATGGCCCTGTACTGGTTCATGGCGATGCACCTGAACCTCAAGCGGGGGGACCGGTACGTCTGGCCGTCGAAGGACGCCCTGGCGTACCTGATGCAGTACTCGCGCGGCGACAAGATCGACCCGTTCCTCAAGGAACTGGTAGCGATCGGCGCGGTGATCGTGGTCTCCGTGCCGGACAGCAGCGGCCCGCAGAAGCGCAACGTCTACCGACTGCGGCGCAACCCTCCGCCCGGCTACGCCGGCGGCCCTCTGACCCTCGGCGAGTTCTACGCGACGCTGGGCCCGGCGCTGGAGGCCGAACGGACCACCGCTGCCGCCGCGCGCGCCGTTAAATCCAACAAAACCGCAGGTCAGGCCGCTTCCCCCGAAACGGGGGCACAGGACGGTGCGGCGTGCAATCAGGACGACGGACACGTTAAATCCGACAAAACCGCAGGTCAGGGCGTGTACCCCGAAACGGGGGGAGACGTGACCCCCGAAACCGGGGTACACGTGACCCCCGAAACGGGGGGTGTAACTACAGCAACCACTAACAACACGAATGACGCTGCGCCCGATGGGCGCGTTAGCGCCCCTGACGCCCGTAGGGCATCTACAGGTAGTAGCGCGCGCGCGATGCGAAGCGGCTCCGCCGCGCCTCGAAAGACAAGCCCCGCCCGGATGAACAAGAGCACCGCTGCTGCGTTCCGGACCGTAGTGGACGCGCTGCCCGCCGACCTACGCCGGCTCGCGGAGCGGCCGCTGCCCGTCAAGGTGCCGGCCAGGCCGCTCGGCGACCTGATCCGGGAGCAGCTGCGCGGGCGGACGCCGGAACAGCTGGTGGAACGGATCGGGCGGCGGTGGATTCAGCACCGCTGGGAGGAGAAGTGCCGCAGCGCGATGGCGGGTGAGCCGCTGCGCTCCGGGGTCGGGATCGCGGTGGAGCTGCTGAAGGCTCCGGAGTGCTCGCATCCGCGGTGCGAGGACGGTACGGACGTGGACACGAAGGCGCCGTGCCGGTTGTGCCCGGAGCGGCAGGCAGACTTCCGTCGGGCTCGGCGGTCCGGAGACGGTGTGATTCCGCCGCAGGCCGCCGGTTCGGGCGAGGGTCGGGCGAAGTGGTGGTGCGTCACCGACGGCTGCGGTTACAACTCGTACGGCACGGGGCCGGCTGACGGTCTGTGCCCCGACTGTCGCACCGAGCAGGAGCTCGGGCCGGTCGACCCGATCGAGCTCGCGGAAGCAGCGCGAGCCTTCGCTGCAGCGGGCTTCCTCCCCGATGCAGCGCTCTGACCCCGAGCGAGCCTCAGAGCGCCCTTCACGGCGCCGAACAGTCCCGCCCGCGCCCCCGGGGCGGGCGGGGCCACGCTCGCCCCGCAGAAGACGATCTAGAGCTTCCTCGGCGCAACTGATCGGCGGCTGGCACACCACCAGGCGGTCACCAGACCGCGCGCTAGGGGCTGGCTGCCGGTCCCGGCCACCTCGCCACCGAACTCAGGGCCCTGTTGTAGGCCCAATGCTGCGGCACGGACCGCCGGCCGCCGCGGACAACCGGTGGGGGTGAAAGAAGGCCGGTTCATTCCCACCCTCGGCTGCCGGCCCGGCAGGATGGCGGGCGTCAATTACGACCGGTGAAGGGAACGTTCATGAGTGATGCCACCGCAGAGCGGGGCTGGCGGCCACTGCTGGAAGAGCTGGGCGAGACCTTCAACGGCTGCGCCCTCGACGACGTGACCGAGCGGGTCGGGATGCGTCCGGAAGCCACCGCCTGGCTCGCCGCCGAGGCCGTGGCCAGCGCCGAAGAGCTCGCCAAGGCGCTGACCTCCGGCTGGTCCCTCCACACCACCGAGCAGGCGGGCGCCGTTGCCGCTGCCCTGCTCGCCGTCGAGCACCACGTCGCCCAGGCGAAGCGCAACCTGCTGGGCGTACTCGACGCCATGGAGAGCCGCAGCGAAACCGCTGAACTCGAACGCGCCTACGACGAGCCGGACGCGCCACCGGCCGTGGCCCTGGATCTGTTCAAGCTGGAGCCGTCCCCGCAGAACGCCGACCACCTGTTCACCAAGGTCTCCGCACTGCCGATGCGGATCCGGATGCCCGAGACGTACGTCGAAGCCCTGCACCAGATCGCCAGCCACCTTCCCGACCTCGTGGTCCCTGGCAGCACGATCGACGTCCACGAGGACGCCGACGATCCGCAGCATCAGGCCTATCTCCCACTCACCCACGACGGGCGGGTATGGCGGCTGGGCTTCTTCGACGAGGAGTGGTTCCTCGACAACTACCCGGCCGAGCCCGCAGCGCGGGTGGACCTGGGATACATCCCGCTGGTGGCCGCGCACCCCGCCAAACTGGCCGAAGCAGTCCGAGCAGCGCTGCTCGACCCCAACCTGGCGTAGCACCACCCCATGCTCACCGAGGAGTCCACGTGCACGCCAACCTGAACCTGGGTGACCACTCCATCCGCGACATCTGCGTGCAGGGCGGCCACCTGGGCCAGAACTGCCCACCAGGACGAGAGCACCTTCCCGGCTGGGGCGCACTCGTCGAGGTGCCCGCTGTCCTCGAGCTCCTGGACCTAGTCACAGTCGGCCACCTGGACGCCGCTGATGCCCGCAGGCTCCTCGCCCAACTCGGGGAACGAACCCTTCGGGTACTCGACCCGCACGGCTGCGGTACCAAAGGCTGCGTCGACGGCAAACACTGCCAAGGCGAGTTCGAGGAGGACCGACTCCGGGAGATGCTGCGCCGCGAACGCGCGGACACGGCCCTCGCCAGCGAGCCAGCCACCACCGACCCGGCGGCCGTCACCAGCACCCGGACAGACCACGACAGCGAGCCTGCTACCACAGCACCCGGCTCGGGCGAGATCCACCACCCGCTCGTCCAGGGACTCAGCGCCTACATCAACAACCTCGGCCGAGGCACCGACGAGGTGGAAGCCCTCCGCGCCTTCCGGGACATCGCCATGCTGCTGCGAGGCGGCATCGTCAGGCTCGGCGGGACCCCCGAGGTCCCGGTGCACCGCCTTGGGGCGGTCTCGCTCACAGTGCACCGAAGCTTGTTCGAGGCGGAGTTCATGGCCAAGTTCGTGACCAGGTTGCTGAACGACGCCGTGATCGAGGCCGGTCAGCATGCCGACCGGGTGCTCGAGCTGGCGAAGAAGTACCAAGACGCGGTCAACGCGAACGACCGCTTCATCCAGGAGCAGTGCCGACGGCCCGGAGCGGGTGAACACCCCGTTGCGTACAGCGTCAGCGTCGAGACGCTGTACGCGGCCTACACGGCCTGGTGCGGCAGCCAGAAGCTCAAGCCCCTGGCGCCAATCGATCACACCCTCGCCATGCCCGATGATGTCACCGTCCATGCGATCCCGAAGGCCAGGAGGTATCAGGGACTGGCCCTCAAGCACGACGCCTGAACCCAGCACAGCATCAAGCTCATCGTCGTCGACTACGTCCAGCTCAACCAGCGCCACGGCCCCGGCGAACAGGGCGACAGCCAGGACGGCTGTGGCTGCGACATCACCTTGGACCGGGACGGGGAACCCTGGCGTCCATTACACCGGCAGCGCCGACCTCGACCTCTCCGATCCCCGCGCCCACCCCGGACATCTCGCCGCCGAACTGCGTGCCCTCCTGTAGGACGACTTCGCCGGCCCGCCCCTGACGGTGGGCCGGCGAGTCGTAGGCGGGCGGCAGAAGCGACGACTGGATCGCCGGTTGGCGGTCGCCGACGGCTACGGGGCGGTGGTCGCCAGGGTGTCGTCGATCAGGACCTCGGGCGCCGGATCGCTGGCGGCGCGGGCGTTCTTCACGTTGGCGACCGCCGGGGCGAGGACGTCGTAGACGCGCTTGGCCATCGGCTGGTCGTGGTGAGGGTGATCGTTTGCCCAACCGGGGTGAGCTTGGAAGTCGAGTTCCTTGAGGTAGTCGACCAGCTGGGTACCCGTAAGCGTGATCCGTACCAGCCCGCGGCCGCCGCGCTCTCCCTCCGCCGGGGGCTTCTCGACCTTCTCGAGCTTGTCCGGTCGGGTCCGGTCCCACAGATCCGCTGCGCACACGATCGACATGGTGCCCACACCGGCTGCTTTGGTCAGCATCGAGTCGTGGGAGGCCGGGGATTGGGTGGCTGCGCCGCAGCCGACCAGGAGCAGGGCGCCGAGAATGCCCGCGGCCGCGCGCAGCGGCAGACGATGGGTGGTGATCTTCACGGGGGTCATGGTCGCGGTGAACGCGCCGATAGGTGCGGGATCGGGTCGCGGTCCACACGAAGGTGCGGTTTCCCGGGGCGCGATGTTGACGGGCCCGTGTCCGCTCTGTCTGGGGCGCCGGCCACCGCCAGCGGCAGGGAGCGGACTCCCGCCGGCCGCCCGGTGGGACAGTGTCCGCATCCGCCCTGGCTCAGGGTCCGCTCACTGCCGCTGGCGGTGGCCTGACGTTCTCCGATCCGGACAAGCGGATCTGACCCGTTGCGGCCGCGCTGTACGGCCCTGACCTGCGCAGGTTTCATAGATCGGGCCACGATTGAGGCGCCTCGGAGCTGGCCGCGAATCTATAAGACCCCCTCCGACCTGGAGTTCTACCAGCCATCCATCGCCCGGACGTCCCCGCTGATCGCGTAGCTGCGGCAGGCGAGGATCTCCTCGGCGGTGATCCCGATGTTGTCGGCGACGGCGGCGAGGACGTCCTCGGCCCGGCGTCGGCGACGCAGGCTGGGACGACCTCGAGGGTGAGCCGTGCGGTGCTGGGCGACCAGGTCGCGGCTGGCGGTGACGTGGCGGCGCCACGCCTTGGTGGTGATGCCGTCCGGGGCAGGGCCGGACTCCAGCTCGTCGGCAAGGACGTCGGGGCGGGCGCGGACATCGGCGACGGCCTGGGCGACGACCTCGCCGACCGTCGCGGCTTCCAACACGGTGCCGGCCTCCTGGGCGTCGGCGAGGCGTTCGGCGATCAGGTCCGTGAGCTTATGGACGGTCACAGCACGTGGACGTCGCCAGTCACTGTTGCGGGACTGTCCGCAGAGTTGATGTCAGGGCGAATTACACCTGGTATTTGCCACGCCGCACCGTCGACCGATGAGGACCAGATTGACTGATCTCCAGAACCTTTCCACATCACCTCCGGATTGCCAAGCGGAGTAGCCAAAGCGGGGCCACTGCTTGTGAGGATTGCCCCATCCGATGGCGTCAACTGGATGGGCGTAGTCCAGTTTCCTCCCGGGCGGAACTCAGACCACCAGATCGTCGGGTCGGAGCCGCTCCCCTTCCACACCATGGTTAGGCTATCCTCTCCGGCGACCAGGGTTGGAGTGTCGCTTGTCATAGCCGCCCCAGAGTCGACGGGAAGCGGAGAAGTCAATCCCCAAGACCCGTTCGCGAATTGAGCCCACCAGATCTGATCATCGGCCAGGGCCTTGCACGCCATATAAATGGTGCCATTGAGGGTCGCCACCGCAGGTCCGCAGCTCGACTGTGCGCCAGTCTGCTGAGGTTCAGACCAGTGAAAGTTGGTATTTTGAAGCGACCAGAGAACTGCGTCGTTGCCAGGCGCGCGCCAGGCAATCATGGCGAATTTGTCGATGAAAGTGAGTGCCGGCCGGCCAGTCGTCAGGAAGGTCTCATGCGACGGTCCACGAGGATTGAAGCCGACCTCGCCTGTAGGGGTGCTCATATAGATTGCCTGATCATCTCCAGAGCCCTTCCAAATGATGAAGACTCCGGTAGCGCCGCCAGGTGCCTTTCTGATGGCCAGCGACGGAGCGTGGGTGCTATTGAACGCGCCAGCGCCAAGCACGCGAGGTTCGTGCCAAACGCCCGGACCCCCAGCTTGGCGCCATTCAGCTCCCCAAATTCGCTCATCGCCGTCCATTCCTCGCCAGGCCATGGAGATCATATTGTTTAACGCCATCGGAGAATCCTCCTTTGAATATAGAATTGAGGTTTCAAGCCCCCTTGAGGGCAGGCCATCCAAAATCCCGCCATCGCACTCTTGGGCAAAATGATTACCGAAATTGCTCGCCGTTCGGCGGCCCGGGAGTGGAGGTGATGCAATTGGGAATTTAGGATCGGCTACTTCAATGTGCGACGAAGGGCGTGAAATCACAACCTCAGAATTTCGGAAGTGGCGGCCGCTAGGGAATCCATCGGAACCTCTCGGGTCGGCCCCAATTTCAGGCCGCGCATGAGCCTCAACATAGACCAGCTCCCTGAAGGGCGCAATAAATCATCGATTGTCTATCTTGCGCCGTTCGCTACTACCAGAGGAGCGCGATTCTGTTGGATTGTCAAGGTTGCGGCGAAGATTGAGCAACGCGGGGTGTCATGTCACGCGAAGTTACCGCTTGCGCTTAGATATCACGGAGTGCTACGGATCTCGTATGCAGGCAGTCAGTGGGGGCATATTACTTCACTCAATCAACAGAGCGAAGACATCGTATACGAGACTAAATGGGCATCCAAGCGACACTGCGGCTAATGCCATTGATAGCCGCACCACTTTCGATTGTCCCGCCCACTCGATTCCTCCAAGCGCCTTGGCCGGCATCGCTGGGTGATCGAATCTAGACCTTCGAGTCTCAGGTGCAGCCGTTGTCGTGACCGGAGCCTGCCCGGGAGCAGTCCTCAAGGACGGGGTCGGTGAAGGAGGCGAGGACGAAACGCGAGGTGAGCCTGGGAGGCGGCAGTACCCGCAGGGGCCAGCCCTCGTGGCGTCGGCAGGCGAGGACGTCCGATCGGCCAGGAGGGCCGGCGTCTGCGACGGAATTCAGGCCCCGCCTGAACGGTGCGGCCGGCCGCCGCCGCTCGGTGTCCCGGTCGAAGTCTGGCAGCGCGGGCGGCGGTCTTCGCGGGCGAAGACCGCCTTGAGGTGACCTCCGGGATCAGGGAGGGGGGTTGTCGGGCCCGGTTGGGAGCCGGGCACGTCGACGGAGGAGCTGCTGCGGGCCACAGTGGCGGCACTGCTCCGTGGTACGGGTGAGTCGCAGGGCGACCTGGCGGTCGGGTTCGGGCTCAGCCAGGCGCAGGTCAGCCGGAAGCTGTCCGGCCGGTCCGGCTGGGCCGTGGCCGACCTCGACCGGCTCTCGGTGCACTACGGCATCGCCGTGGTCGACCTGGTGGTCGGCCCGACCCACGTGCTGAGACTGCTGCCGGACAAGCGCCGCGCGGACGTCGTCGGCGGCACCCAGACGGTGATCACGGCGTAGCGGGCGCCCGCTCGGCCGGCGCCCCACCCCAGCCGGCAATGCCCACCTGACCCGCGGTTTTAAGGTGCATTCCCCCAAAGAGTGATGTGCGATCCAAGAGTGCGATCCAAAGGTGCGTTTCGTGCTAGCGTGGTTGATGAAGGGGAGGTGTGTCCATGAGTGAGGACCTGTTCGCGTCGATCGACGCTCTGCTGGAGCGTCCGAAGCCGGTGGACGACCTGCCGGTGCCCGCCGAGCGGGCCCGGCTGCGTACGGCGGGCGAGTTCACCCAGGAAGAGCTGGCGAAGGCGTTGAAGACGCGCCGGGAGTCGATCGTGCGGTGGGAGGCTGGCACGACGGAGCCCCGCCCGCCCAAGCGCGAGGTCTACATCCGCTTCCTGGCGGCGCTGGCGCTGCGGCACGGCACGGTCGAGCCGACCGCGTGGCTGCGTCGCGCCCAGGCCGCCGGCCTCGTCCCCGCCACTGTCCAGGCCCCGGCCGACGGGCCGGTTGCCGCACCGCCGGCCGCCGCGCCGGTGGCCCAGCCGGCTCCCGTCCCGGCGGAGCCGGTCACCCCTGCCGCTGCTCCGGCCGTGGCGGCGCCCGCCGTGGCGGGCGGGGAGCAGGCGGTGGTGGAGCTCGACCGCACCGCGGCCGGGGACCTCGTCGCCGAGCCACCCGCGCCGTGTGTGCGGTGCGGGCGTCCGACGCCGTACCGCTCGGGTGGGCGTCCGGTGCACATGGGCGGCTGGTGCACTCCGGCGACCGCGGTCGCGTCGGTCGCCGGACTCGTCCAGGCCGACACCACCGAGCATGCCCTCGACGCCGTCCCGGTCGCGCCGCAGCCCGCCCCCGTCGTGGTGGCGCCGGAGCCGGCCGCCTCGGTCGCTCCGGTCGCTCCGGTCGCTGCGCCCCGCCAGGCCGCCCCCGCGGCCGGTCCGGCGGCCGCGCCGCGCCGTGGCGCGCCGTCGCGTCCGGCGGCGTCCTCCCGGGCGAGGAAGGCCCCGGCGAAGACGACGGCCAAGGCCGAGGGGCCCTCCGACTGGGAGCAGGCCGCGGCCGCGCGGTTCCCGGCGGGTCCCCTCGCCGTCCTCGATGTCGCGCCCGACGGCAAGAGCCTGGTGGCCTACCTCGCCGACGGCACCGAGGCGCCGACCGCCCCGGCCGGGCGCGCCCTGGCCGACGTCGTTCAGTGGGCGCTGGAGGTGAAGCTCGGCTCGGCCAGGTTGCACCGGCACGGCCGTGACGGCGACGCCCTGGTGGTGCTCACCGACGCCGCGCTGGCCGAGCTCGGCCTGCCGCCGCTCGGGCGGAACGAGAAGACCGAGTTCGTCCAACGCCTGGGGCAGCTGCCGAAGTCCCACAAGGCGGTGAAGGCGCTGGAGAAGGCCGGCTGGCTGCTGACCCAGCGCGGCCTGGGCCCGTGGGCGCGGATCTACCGCACCCCCGAGGGCGGCAAGCGGCAGTGCGTCCAGCTGTGCGTCCCCGGCTGGGGAGCGCTCGCCTCCGGCGGCTGGACCATCCCGACCGGCCTCGACGCCCCCGGCCTGGCCCACCTGCTCGGCACCTACGCGAAGCGGGTGATCACCCCGCGCGGCTCCACCGCCTCCTCCGGCCTGGAACTCGTCACCGCGCTGCGCCCGCCCACGCAGGCGGTGCGCACCGAGTCCGGCTGGACGTCCGGCCCGGTGGAGGGCTCCCGGCAGCAGGCGCTGCAGCCGGCGCCGCCGGAGGTGCCCTCGATCCACCCGCTCGCCCAGGGCCGCGAGGCCGGCGGCGAGCTGGTCACCGAGGTGTGGGACTGGACCCGCGACCTGACCGCCGAGGAGAGCGCGGCGCCGTACGCGGTCGGCCTCGACGTGAACACCTCGTTCCTCGCGGCCGCGGGCAGGTTGACGCTGCCCCTGTCCGGGGCGGTGCACGAGCTGAACCCGGTCTTCGACAAGAAGATCCCCGGGAGCTGGCTGGTCGACCTCTCCCAGGTGGAGACCGACCCGCTGCTGCCCTCGCCGTTCTCCCAGGACGGCGAGCGGCCGACCGGCCCCGGCTGGTACTCCACGGTGAAGGTGGCGTACGCCATCGAGCTCGGCGCCCAGGTGCAGCCGATGGAGGGGTGGCTGCGGCACGAGAGCGGCCCGTACCTGGACCCGTGGCACAAGCGGCTGCGCCAGGCCTACGTCGACACGATGGCCGCCCTCGGTGTGCCGCTCGACCTGGCCGACCGTGACCCGCTCGCCTTCCTCGACGCGATGGCCTCCCTCAAGACCGACGGTGACCCGGCCGAGCTCGCGGTCCTGGCCGCCGTCAAGCAGACCGCGAAGTCGACCATCGGCGCCTTCCGCCAGCGCCCCCGAGGCCAGCACGGCTACCAGCCCGGCCAGCCCTGGGCCGCCCTGGACCGGCCGACCTGGGAGCCACTGACCCGGGCCCTGGTCATCGACACCGCCACCGTCAACCTCCACCGCAAGCTCCGCAAAATGGTCACCGAGACCGGGCTGCGCTGCTTCGCGGTGTTCTCCGACTGCGCGGTCTTCGCCTCACCCGGCCCCGGCGCCCTGGACGTCCTCACCAAGCCGGACGGCACCCTCACCACGGCGCTGCGCCTCGGGGTGTCGCCCGGGTACGTGAAGCACGAGGGCAGCCGGCCGATGGCGGAGATCACCGAGATGCTCGCGGACGAGGCGAACCCCGGCCGCCACATGAAGCCGGGCGGCGTCGTTTCCGACGACGAGTAGCCGCTGGACCCGCTGACCCTCGGTCTGCCCGGCGCCGACAGGCCGGGCAGACCGTCCACCACCGCACTGCCACCCTCCACGGAAGGAGACCACCTCGATGGGGGAGATCGACGAAGGCCTGGAGCGCGCCGAGCGCACCCGCCCGATCCCGCAGTCCACCGCCGCCCGGATGCGGTTCCTGCTCAAGGACGCCAAGGGCTCGACCAAGCAGCTCGCCGCCGATCTGGGTGTGAGCCAGCGCACCGTGCAGCGCTGGCTCAAGGGCCAGGGCACCCCCAAGCCGGCCGCCGCGAAGACGGTCGAGCAGCGGGTCCGGGCGAAGTGGCAGCCCAGGGTGAAGGACCGCACCCGCAAGGCCGCCGAGAAGAACGGCTTCACCCTCCACCTGTCCGGCACCTTCGGCTTCTCGGCGGCCGGCGGCAGCACCGACGACCCCCGCGACCGGGTCCTGGAGAACCTCAAGATGCCCGGCAGCGTCGCCCAGGCCCTCTACGAGCTGCGCGACGCCGGAGCCACCGAGGCCGAGCAGGAGAAGCTGCTCGCCGACGCCCTGCGCGACCACTACTTCAAGGACGGCGGCAGCCGCGCCCGGGGCGTCTCCAAGGTCGCGCTGAACAGCGTCAACTGGTTGGACATCGAGCTGTAGACCCCGCTGGCGGCCCTGTGTCGCCGAAATATAGCCAGTCCCGGCCGTCGAAAAGACGGCCGGGACTTTTTCTTTGCCCGCACAGAATTCATTCGGAGGAAATCCATGGAGTTCCACGAGCGGCAGTTCCACCTGCCGGTGCGCCGCGACCAGGACGGAACGCTGGTGGTCCCGGCCGACTTCGTCACCGGCCTGCTGCGCGGCATCGCCGCCACCTGGCAGGAGTGGGCGGGCCGGGACGTGCCCGGCCTGGACCCGGTGACCGCCCTCGGGCTCGACGTCCAGCTGGCCGACCTCGCCGACCAGCTGGACGTCGAGTGCATCGCGGCCGCCGGCCCCACCGGCTGACCCTGCCCGCCGACTGACCTGCCCCGCCCACCGAGGGCCCGCCTCCCCGAACACCGGGGAGGCGGGCTCTCTTCGCGTGCCCTGGACCAAGGAGACCTCGATGCCGACGCTGCACTACACCCCCGCCGCCGCCCGCACCCTGCACTGCCTGGAACGGGGGCCGGCGGGCCGACACGGCGAAGCTGCGCCGGGTGCGCCGCGCGCTCGACCAGCTCGCCGCCGACCCGCGCCACCCCGGTCTGCGCACCCACCGCTACCGCGCGCTGCCCGGCCACGGCCACCGCCGAGTCTGGGACTCCTACATCGAGACCGGCGCCGGCGCCTGGCGGATCTACTGGACCTGGGGCCCGGCCGACGGCGGCGACCAGGTTCACGGCCGCGAGAACGGTGCGGTGCTGACCGTGCTGCTGATCGGCCCGCACCTGTAGAAAGGCCGGCGCGGGAGCGCCGGATCCGACGGTCCGCGTCTTGCCGCGTCCGGGCGGCAACCGGGCCGGCGTTGCGGTCCACCTCGCCGCTGGGGCGGGCCGCGGCGTGCTCCGCCCCCGCACCCGTGGCCAGCGCCCGGATGCGCTGGACCATCCAGCTGCCGCCCGCCCTGCGCCGCCGGATCCGCCGTCCGGGCCGTAGCCGGCCCAGCCAGCGGCCCGTCGCCGCACCGGTCACGCCGAGGGCGGCGTGACCTGGGCGGTTGCCCTGGTCAAGGTGGCGGGCGGTCGTTTCGGGCCGGGCCCCTGCCGAGCGAGCCTGCCGGACGTGTCGGGGCCTGCCACCGGCCGCCAGGTGGTTGATCCCACCACCCACCTGGCGATCGACTTGTTCACCGACGCCCTCACCGGAGACGTCCACGCGGCCACCACCGGTCCCGGCTCCGGTTCGCTCAGGGGAGTGCCGCCGGGTTCGGTAGGGCAGGGGAGCGGCCGTTCGACTCATAGGCGCGGAAAGGGCCGTCAAGGCCCGGGTCCGGCGGCAGCCGGACTTCCGTGACTGGCGCGGTGAGCTGGCCGGCCCCCTTCGGTAAGCCTGCGTCGGTGCCTGGCCCCGGTGGCGGCAGCGGCATGAGCCAGGCACCCGCCGGAGGCCCTGTGGGGCTGCCACCCGGTAGCGCGGTGGTGATCCCAGGGGCCCGCCATCGGGGTGAAGCCGCGGGGTGACCGGCGGCCGGGCCACGCGGCCCGGCCGGATCGGGCGGAGCCCGATGGGCGAGCGTGCGACGGAGAGTGAGTTCTGGAGGTAAAGAGGCGCAGCGCGCTGACCTGGGGAAACGTGAATCGAGTGTGGGGGGGGTTTACCCGGGAGCCCCCGCGGTCAGGGGGGGGGAACCCCCCCCCCGGGGGCGGGGGCGCCGCCGGGGGGGGAGGGGGCCCCAAAACAAAAAA